>CAJADV010000045.1 GCA_903938575.1 uncultured Gammaproteobacteria bacterium | reverse complement strand
CGACGAGCCCCATAGTCACCCAGTGGCAGATATGAGTATCCTACGCATGATGCCTACCCTTACGGACCAAGAACTTGTCGCCGCATGCCTTCAGGGGAGGGAGAGCGCCTACGCGCTCCTCGTGGAGCGCTATACGCCGCGCCTCTTTCGCATTGCGGCGCGGATCTGTCGCGCCCCAGAGGATGCGGAGGATGCCGTCCAGGAGACGCTCCTCCAGGCCGTGAAGGACCTTCGGAAGTGGAAGCCCACCGCCCCACTTGAGGCCTGGCTTGTAACAATCACGGTGAGGACGGCCCGGAAGGTGGACATGCGCTCCAACCGGATCGCTGCACGATCCGACTCGCTGGAGCAGCCCCTCCTGGACGGTCGGCCCCGGCAGCTCGCAGGCCCACTTGGTGTAGGTGACCCTGCCGCCGCGGTGAGCCATGCGTACGTGACGGTCAAGCTCGCTGCTGCGGTGGCCGCCCTCCCAGAGAAGTACCGCGCCACGATCTCTCTCCGCTTTGAGGAGGGGCTCAGCCCGAAGGAGATCGCCGAGGCGCTAGGGATCCCCGAGCGGACCGTGAGGACCCACTTGCTACGAGGGCTCCGGATGCTCAAGGAGAGCGTGAGGGAGCTCGAGTAGGTGGGCTAGGGCATCTCCCCATTTGGCGGCCCCTTCCATCGTAGATCTGTAACAATCGGGCGCCGAGATTCGCGCAAGGCTTTTGAATCATTTTCAAGGCTTAGTCGCCTTATATCGTTGTGGAGAAGTGCACCCGCATCCAGGAGCAGCTCGAACTCACCCTCCTTGAGGGTGCGGCGCTCCCTGCCCCCCTCCAGGCACATCTGGCTGGCTGCCCCTCGTGCGCCGCGGCAGCCGCCTCGCTGCAGGGCATCATTGCCGCCCTCGGCGCCAGCCCTGCCCCGGTCGCCCCAGCGGGCCTTGCGGCACGCATCGTGCCGTTGGTCGTGGCGGCGGCCCAGACGAGCCGCCGGCAGAGCGTGGTCACGCGCGTGCTGCGCCCCGTCGCCGCCTTCGCCACCGCCTTCGGCATCGTCATCGCCTCCCTCGCCGCCGCCGGCAGCGCCCTGGTCGTCTCCGCCGCCCTGACCGCGGGCAGCCGCACCCCAACCCCCGCCACCTCAACCCCCCAGACCGAAGCTCAGCCGTCCACAACGCCAGAGAGCACGCTGACGCCTGCGGCAACGCCTACGCCACCGCCAGCGGCCCCGGCCAGCGGCGATCTAACACCCAGCCCTTCGCCGCTGCCAACCGAGCTTCCGCGTCGCACGCCGGAGCCGTCCCCTGCGCCTACCGCAACCCCGGCACCGAGCGTGGAGAGCACGCCGGAGCCGAGTAGTGGTGGGGGCGTCACCCCGTAACGGGTGACCTTGTCTCCTTCTCCTGCGGGTCGTGCCGCGCAGGAGGTGGCGGAGTTGTCTGGCACGATCAGGCCGCGTAGCTCAGAACTTTCTGAGAGCGCGGCAGCAGCATGGAGGACACTATTGTGTCTATCACGCGAAAGGTCTTGACCGCTGTCACGACCGCCGCGATGCTCGCTGGCCTCTTTGGCTCAGCGTTCGTCCCGTCGGTTATGGCTGCCGGCCAGGCATCGTCTTCGGGTATCCCGAAGGCAAACCGCACCGATGTCGAGCACATCGGTTGGACAGAAGACGCCGGAACCATCCACAAGTGGGCCACGGGGAAGTACGCCTTCCTCGCGGGTGAGTCAAACCTGGACGAAAGCCCAAGCTCTGACTCCACCCTCGGCTTCCAGATCTATGACACCACTGGCGCAGCGCTGACGAGCTTGGACAGCCTGAAGGCTGTCTCCAGCAACTCAGACATTCTGGTCAGCTGGGAGTACTTCGCGGCGACCGATGACCCAGCTGGTGCTGGCGCTGCCACAGGCTATTGGGATGGCGATGGTACCGACGGTACCGACACTGCCATTGTCGACGGTGACGGCTTTGCTGAGGGCTTCCGCAATACGTGCGATGACCTTGACACCGACTACTTCGGCACAACGAGCCTGGTAACCGACGTCAATCAGTCAAACGATTATAACAATTCGTTTGATGATCTTGACTCTGGCGATACGATTGACGCCAACG
This sequence comes from uncultured Gammaproteobacteria bacterium, assembly GCA_903938575.1. Lineage (GTDB taxonomy): Bacteria > Pseudomonadota > Gammaproteobacteria > Pseudomonadales > UBA5518 > UBA5518. Next base: position 1,496 of record CAJADV010000045.1, on the reverse strand, counting down.
GTGACGGGACCTACGTCCTGTGCATCGCCGCAGCCTCGGAAGAGTCTGCTGCAACCGGCACGATTACCGTGACGGCCAATGGTGTTGTTGTAAAGACTGTCACCATGACCGTGGTTGGCCCGATCGACTCGCTGACGATCAGCAAGGCGAACGGCTTCAACTACGTTGCGGAAGACAACTCGGACATTGATGCTGGCATGAAGATTGTGGCCAAGGATGCCGCTGGCACCGTGATCAACGGTGGCGCTGGTACCCCATGGTCCGCTCAGCTTGACGGCAACTGCGGTGAGTTCTACGGACAGACCGAAGCGCAGATTGCACGCGTAATCGCCACGAGCGGCTGGGAAGATGCACCGATGTACACCGACGTCTGTGGTTATGACTACGATCTGACCCAGAACAAGGTGTACGACAATGATGCTAATGCCATTACCACGAACTCGGATCACCAGAATGGTGACGAGGTCGTCTTCTTCACTGACAACAGCGAAGATTGGCAGTACGCAGACGGTACAGACAGTCAGTACGATCCACAGGACACGGGTCTGCAGTGGGTCGACCTTGAGGCCGACATGTGCGTCAGCGAGACCGCATCAGGTGATGATGATGGCGACGCAGGGCACGTGCTCTCGCTCAAGATTCGCGCTGACGACAACGACGAAGGTGATGCGTCAGACGTGACGTCGAACGCCATGACGGTGACCTGCACAGGGAACTCGGATGGCGCGAAGATCAGTGGTCTTTCGGCTGAGGCAACGTCCGGTCTTCTTGACTATGACGAGGCTGCACCAGGCGATGACCTTCTGAGGATCACCGGTACGTTCACGGACGCAGCGGGCCGCCCACTGGGTGACGGCGCGGACACGATCAATCTTGCTCCTCTCTTTGAGGGCGAGAGCGACGCGTTCACGGCCGATCTCGGCTGGATCGCAGCTGGTCCAAACTTGACGGCGGCAAAGGGTGTTGCCAAGGTTGGTACCCTTTCGCCAGTCGTGCCGGTTGCACGCACCTACAAGTACACCATTACGCTCCAGGCGAACGATATCGCCGCAGTGGGAGCGGGCGACTGCTTGACGGAAGTTGACGAGGACGACGTCCTTGTTGATGACACCGGCTGCGTCGCGAAGGATTACGCGTTCACGTACAAGGCAAGCGTCAATGCCACTGATTTCGTTGTCACCGGCAAGGTGACCCGAAACGCGGCAAAGACCCGTGCCCGTGTCGTGGTCAATCTTGGGCTCGATTACATCGGCCAGTTGGTTGACTTTGACCTTGAGTACATGAACGGTAACGTTCAGTACGTATCGCGCCGCGTGAATGCTGCCGGTAACGCCGTGCTCATTCTCGTCAAGCGCAACACCGTCGTCACCGTCTCAGCGTGGGACGCCGACGAACTCCTGTGGGGCCACAGGACGCTCACCTTCAGGTAGTTCGTTGTAGACTTCGGTCTACATGAACCACGAGAGGTTGAATGGGCGAGGGCGCGGCACCGTTTG
>CAJADV010000044.1 GCA_903938575.1 uncultured Gammaproteobacteria bacterium | reverse complement strand
GAGGTGCTGTACCTGTCGGAAGAGCGCGGGATCCGTGCCGGTGATGTCCCGGCGAAGCGACTCAAGCACCTCTGAGGCTTCCGTTGTTCGAACGGCCGCCTCAAGCGCCTGCGCCATCAGTAGACGTGTGCCCGGATGGCCGGGTTCTACGTCAAGGATGCGCCGGTAGTGCGTCAGCGCCTCGTCGGTGCGACCGGCATTCGCTGCGGCACGACCAACGATGGTCAGCGTGTCCGGGTGCGAGGCAAGTGCCTCCGCGGCGGTAGCCCAGTGCACCGCCATGCCGAGCCGTTGCGCACGATCCTCAAGCACCGCGCGCACGCGCATGAACTCAATGTCGCGCGTGCCGGGCTTCAGCCAGCGCTCAGTGGCGGCGATGGCCTCCGCCCACTTGCCGGATTGGGCGAAGTTACTGATGCGCTGCAGATCATTCTGGCGCTCCATACTCGGCGCGGCGGTTGGGCGTGTTGGTTTGTTCGGCTTCATGGGTTCGTATGCGATGCTACGGCGAGCAGTGTGATGGCGGGTGTTGCTGATGCACACACGCCCCCAGACGCGTAAGCGCCAGGGGGCGTGGAGTGTGGACACTGGCCGAAGCCAGCGTGGAGTGCAGAGTGATGTCAGGCGCGACGTCGGCGAGCGCCGACGAGACCAGCTACGCCGAGAAGCGCGACCGCGCCGGGGGCGGGAACGGCAGTGGCCGAGAGGATGAAGTTGTCGAAGCGGACATCACCCGCGGTGGAGGTTGCGCCACTGACCTTCAGGCGCACGTACGAGGTCGCCGCGCCGTCGAGGCCGGCGGTCGAGAAGCTGGTGACGGTCGAGGCGGGGAAGTTCCCGACGCTTGGCGAATGCGTTCCCAGGCTGGACCAAGTCGAGCCATCGGTGCTGTACTCGAGCACCTGGCTCGTGAAGCCGCTGCTGCTCGGCCGGGCCGTCACATAGCTGATCGAGAAGCTCTCGAGCCCCGACATGCTGAACTTGAAGACCATGCCCTTGCCGTTCGCGCCGGCAGGGATGAGCGAACCTTTCCGGATCGCGAGCGCACTGAACGGATCCGCTGCCGTCGACATGCCGATCGACGTGTCGGCGTTGGTAGCCGTTCCGCTGAACGCGGTGATCTCGTAGGCAGAGTTGGTCTGCGTGAAACTGCTCGAGCCATTGGTCCCGTCGAGATACAGCGTCCCCGTGCCGAAGTTCGCAACGTAGCGGTTCGGGCTCAGGGCCCCGTTGCTGGAGGAGCTTTGCACGACGGCGGTACCGCCGTTCGTGGTGGTCTGGAAATCCCAGGCGGCGATGATCGCGGCGTTGGCTGAACCACATGCCGCGCCGGCAACCAGCGCCCCGGCCATCCGAATGCTCGAAATACGCATCTGAAACTCCTGGGCTCTCGCCCGGTTGTGCCCACACTCCCGTGTAGGGCGTTACATAGCCGAAACCGTCGGCGCGGTTGTAAACACGTTTGCCCGACTGGGGCAATCGCTTCTTGAATTGCGCTCATCACTTGCAGGCTTCACCTGCGTGTGATGTCACGCTCCTCATACGAGAACGCAATCCGCCCCACTGTCCCATCATCCAGTCATCACCTCGATACTG
>CAJADV010000043.1 GCA_903938575.1 uncultured Gammaproteobacteria bacterium | reverse complement strand
GGCGCCCGCATCATGCGCCGCAATGGCGGCACTCATGCCCGCAACACCGCCTCCCACGACGACCACATCGAATTGCGATTGCTTCACTGCTGACTGATCGGCGTTCATGGCGCACCTGCTCCCGGCTGTGTCGGGCCTAAGCTAGCACGCGTTCCAATTCACGACAACAAAGCCCCTGGCTGGCGGGCGCCTCAGCGAGCGTGAGCAGCCTGCTTTCCACTGTAGCGCCAAGGCGTTTCAGTCCTGTTCGATTCGTGCAAGACCCGAGCATCAGTCGAGCCCGGCTCCGCGATCACCCCTGAATCAACCGGGAAATTCCGCCAGCTGATCTCCGGCCCCGACGCGCGTTCTCAGGAGTCGACCGCTTCCGTCGTGGTCACACGGGTGATCCGGTTGCGGCCGTCGACGAAGACCACAGTCTGCGTGACGGCTGAGACTTCCGCGACCGGGACGCATTCGATGCGGTTGATCACCACCAGATCACCCACCGAGAACAGATGGGCCGGTGGTCCCGCCGGGGCCGGATTGCGGCCCGGGGAGTAGCGGCAGGGACTGAAGGGGAGGGGGGTCAGGTCTTTCGGTTTTATGGTCGCGCCTGACTGGTTTGAGGTTTGCCGTTGAGCGTTGCCTTCAGCCGGCCTTCTGATCTGCCAGAGCACCTGGGTTCACCTGACTACATATAAGACCTGACCCCATCTGCTTGCGTCATGGATTGACCGACGCTCCGCCCGGCGCCTGGTCCTGGCGTTGTGCATCTACACCTTCGAAGCCGCGGATCCGCCCCGTCAGTTCCGTAGCCAGATCGTTCGGCATCGGGAATGTCAGCGCGTACTGCGCGATTTTCCACGCCCCGTCTTCGTCGAGAACCAGCACGCCGGTGCCGCGGCTCGTGCCGTAGCTCTGGCTGTCGAGCAACTCGTCGAACCACGCGATGCAGGCGCAGGGCAGGCCAGCGAGCGTGATGTGACGCTCGCGCGGGCGGTAGACCCAGCCGGTGCCGTGCGCGAACAGCGGGCTGGCGTAGTCGCGGAACTGCTCGAGCGTCCAGCGCTCGGCGGCATCGGTGCCGATGAATACCGCATCCGCAGCGAACAGCGCGAAATAGCGCTCGCCGTCAGCTGCGGCCGCGGCGGCGTGCAGTGCATCGAGCGTATGCCCGATGGCCTTCTCCTCGGTGACGGTGTCTGCGCCTCGGGCGAGGGGCGCGAGCAGCATCAGGCTGGCGAGCAAGGCGAGTATGTGGTGCACGGCTGGACCTCCGGGGGCTGGCGAGAGGACTCTAGCAGCCAACAGGCGTTGCGGCGGTACCGTGACGAGGGGAGAGCTGCCTGACGCCGCGTGCGAGAGTACGATGGGGCCATCACCGCAGGAGATCTTTCGTGCCCCTACACACGCGTTTGCGCACTCTCTTGTTCCCGCTCCTTTGCTGCATGGCGCTGTCTGTGCAGAGCGCCGACGCGCCACCGCCCAACATGGTCGTGCTCCTCCTGGACGACATGCGCTTCGATGATTTCGGCGCTGCCGGCAACCGCACGGTCGAGACGCCCAACATCGACCGGCTCGCGGCTGAGGGCGCACGCTTCACGCAGGCCTTCGCCACCACGCCGCTGTGCTCGCCCGCCCGCGCGAGCCTGCTCACGGGCCGTTACGCGCGCCACAACGGCATCATCGACAACACCCTTCGACCCAGCCACGACCTGCCGATCTTTCCGCTACGGTTGCAGCAGGCAGGCTTCCGCACGGGCTTCTTCGGCAAGTGGCACATGGGCAACGATGACCTTCCGCGTCGCGGTTTCGATCGCTGGGTGGGCATGGCGGGGCAGGGCGAGGCGGTGGATCCCTCGTTCAATACCGACGGGAAGCGTTCACGCCACGAGGGCTATGTCACGGATCTGCTGACCGACGAGGCACTGCGCTTCGTCGCTGAGCCCGATGCGCGCCCTTTCCTGGTCTACCTCGCGCACAAGGCCATGCACCCCAACGTGGTGCAGCTGAACGACGGCAGCAGCGCAGTGGTGCAGGGGCAGCCGGGGGGCTTCGTGCCGGCACCTAGACACCAGGGGCGCTACGCCGGTCGCACATTTCCCCGCCGGGCGAACAGCGGTGTTGCGCCGGCAGACAAACCCGCGCTGATGCGCAGCATCGAGGGCCTGCCGCCGCTCGGCCCCGGCACCGTGACCAGCGACGCAGAGATCGCAGGCCGCCTCGAAATGTTGCTCGCCGTCGACGAGAGCCTCGGTCGCATCCGTGAGGCACTCGCGCGCGCGGGCAAGCTCGATGACACCGTGATCGTACTCACCAGCGATCACGGCTATTTCTACGGCGAGCATGGGCTGAACGAAGAGCGTCGCCTCGCCTACGAGGAGGCCATCCGCGTGCCGCTCCTGGTGCGTTACCCGCGGCGCGTGCGCGCAGGTCTTACGCCGGATCGTTTCGCGCTGGGGATCGACCTCGCACCGACGCTGCTGGAGTTGGGCAGGGCTGCGCCCGACCCCGGCGTGGACGGGCGTTCTCTGGTGCCACTTCTGGAAGGGCGAGATGCGCCATGGCGGGAGGCATTCCTGATCGAGTACTACAGCGACACGGTCTTTCCGAGGATCCTCCGCATGGGCTACGACGCGGTTCGCACGGAGCGCTACAAACTCATCCGCTACCGCGACCTGCAGGGCATGGACGAGTTCTATGACCTGCAGCAGGATCCGCTGGAGCTGCGCAACCTGATTGGTTTGGCCAGCGCTGCTCCCGTGATCCGGACGCTGGATGCTGATTTGGGCCGGCTGACGAGGCCCGCCAACCCCTGAGCAGAGTGCCGGATCCGCCAGCGCCCGAAGATGATGCGGTCACTCGCGTCTTGCGCGGTGACCAGGCCGCTCCCCGAGGCGAAATCCTGATGGCGAGGAGAACCCATGACCCGCGGCCCGCTTCTTGATGCATGGTTCGCTGCGCGGCAGAAAAACCGCCGGCCTTTGCAGATCCCGGGACACAAGAATCGCTATGCCCATGGCGAGGATGCCCTCGGTGCCGATCTTCTGGGCCCGCTCCTTCGCGATGACGTGCCGCTTCAGGGTGGTGTGGACGACAACGCCTACGGCCATCGCTATCTCGAACAGGCAGAAGCCCTGTGGTCCTCAGCCGTTGGCGCCGACTACGCACGATTCCTCGTCGGGGGCTCTTCGCAGGGCAACATCGCGGCGCTCTCCGCTGTGAGCCAACCCGGGCGGCCGGTGGCAATCGACCGCACATCGCATCGCAGCGCTCAGGCTGCGCTGGTGATCTCGGGTGCACGGCCCGTGTGGGTGTATCCGGAGCTCCACCCCGAGACCGGTTTCCCGCTAGGCGTCCCGGCGCGTGCGCTCGCGGGTGTCAGGGCTGAGGTGACGGCACTGTTCGTCACCTCACCCTCGTATGGCGGGACCTTGAGCGATGTCTCCGCGCTCGCGCGCGCGGCTCACGAACGTGGCATCCCGCTGGTTGTCGATCAGGCGTGGGGAGCGCATCTGGGTTTCATGGCCGGTCGTGGCGCCATCGCGTGTGGCGCCGATCTCGCGGTCACCAGCGTCCACAAAGCGCTTTTGGGATATACGCAGACCGCCGTTGTCACGATGCGTGGCGACCGGGTCAACCGCGATCATCTGGACAGATGTGTGGATCTCGTTGCAACGACGTCTCCCTCGGGGACGCTGCTGGCCTCGATCGATGCCACGCGCGTCGTGCTCGAACGCGACCACGGTGTTGCGATTGCGCGCACCGTCGAAAATGTGAAGCGCATGCGGGAGACCCTGCGCAGGGTGAAGGGTCTCGTCGT
>CAJADV010000042.1 GCA_903938575.1 uncultured Gammaproteobacteria bacterium | reverse complement strand
GCGGTCACGATATTCAGCCGCATCGCGGCCAGAGCGGGCAGTAACCCCGTCACCAGGCCGAGCCCCAGCATGATCGCCAGGCCCTGCAGCATGACCTCTGGTCCGAGCGAGAGATCCGGCAGTACGCCGGCAAGCGCCTTGCGCATCGCGGTGATCGCAAGCAATGCAACCACGAGCCCCAGCAGCCCCCCGAGCAGCGAGAGGAACATCGATTCGGCGAGCACCATGCGGAAGATCCGCAAGGAGCGAAAGCCGAGCGTCTTCAGCACCGCGATCTCGGTGGTGCGCTCGCGGATGGCAAGCATCATGGTGTTGCCTACGATCAGCAGGATCGTGAAGAACGCCGCCGATACCACCGAGGTGATGATGAGAGCGATGTTGCCGAACTGCGCGACGAAGGCCTTGTTGAAGGCCTTGGCGGTATCCGTCTGGGTTTCCTGAAAACTGTTCACGAACAATGCGTCGACCTGGCGGGCGATGCGCTCGTTCTGCGTGGTGTCTGCGGTGTTGAAGACGATCAGGCCGGTGAAGTCCTTGCCGAGGGTGCGCGACTCGTTCATGTAGTCGTAGTGGAAGTACATGCGCCGCGTATCGCTGCTCTCATCGCTGCCGCGAAAAATCCCCTCGACGACCATCTCCCAGGTTGTGGTGCCGTTGCTGCGCGTGAAGATGTTCGATTGCACCGGTATGCGATCGCCTATTTTCCAGCCCTGCGCCGTAGCGAGCGCCTGGCCCACGATCAAGCCCTGGCGGTTGCGCAGGAAGGCCTCGCGCTCCGCGGGTTCCAGCACGATCTCGCCCGCGTAGACCTGCAGGTAGCTGTCGGGCTCGACCGCAAAGGTGACCACGACATTGCGCGAGTCACGCACGTAGCCGCCGAACCAGGCCGCGTGGGACGCCACCTGGATGCCTTCTATCGCGCGCACCTTGTTCAGGTACGAGATAGGCAAGGGCTGGGTGAAATTGATCTTGTTCACCGTGACCAGGCGGTTGTCAGCCGTGAGGTCCACACCGGACTGGAAACCGGCCCGAAGGCTGCCCAGCACGCCGAATATCAGGAATGCCGTGAAGATGGCAAACAGCGTGAGCGCGAAGCGGAGCTTGCGCCGCACGAGATTACGCCAGACCAGGTAGATTTCGCTCATTGCTGCTGCCCCGCACCGCCGCTCAGGCGGCGAGTTCCTCACGGACGAAACGACCCTTGTCGAGATGCAGCACACGCCGCGCGAACTTGGCAGCCTCGGGATCGTGCGTAACCATCACGATCGTCTTGCCGAACTCCGTGTTGAGCAAGGTCAGCATCTTCAGGATGTCATCGGCCGTTGCGCGATCAAGATCGCCGGTAGGCTCGTCGCAGAGAAGGAGCTTCGGGTCCGATACCACGGCGCGTGCAATCGCGACCCGCTGCTGCTGGCCGCCGGATAACTCGCGCGGCAGGTGCCGGGCGCGATCCTCAAGTCCAACGAGCTTGAGCGCAGCCTCCACGCTCTGACGCCGGCGCGCACGCGACAGCGAGGTGAGCAGCAGCGGCAGCTCCACATTGCGCTCGGCGCTCAGCATGGGCATCAGGTTGTAGAACTGGAAGATGAAGCCCACGTTTGCCGCACGCCACGCAGCAAGCCGGGTTTCCGACAGCGCGTCGATACGCGAGCCCGCGAAGTGGATCTCGCCAGCGCTCGGCTGGTCGACGCCGCCCAGCAGATTCAGGAGCGTGGTCTTGCCCGAGCCCGAAGGGCCCATGATCGCGACGAAATCCCCCTGCTCGATGCTCATGCTGAGGCTGTCGAAAATCGTGATGCTTTCCTTGCCGCGCTGGAAACGCTTGGCGACATCGTGCAGTTCGAACAGCTTGGTCATCGGGCAATAGCTCCCCGGAGTTCAGGTTTTCTTGAAGGCTACTTTCACGCCCATGTCGGGCAGGATGCGCGCGTCGTTGGTCTCGAGCCCGATACGCACACGCACCGTGGCCTTTTCGCGATTCGCACTCGGAATGATGGCGATCACACGGGCCGGAATCTCCCAGTCGGGGTAGGCATCGAGGTTGGCAGTAACGCCCTGCCCAGCACTCACGCGACCGATATAGGACTCGTTCACATCGACCTCGATTTCCAGAGACTCCATGTCGACGATGGTGCAGACGCCCGTGCGGGTGAAACCGCCACCGGCCGACATTGGCGAGACCACTTCGCCCGGTTGCGCGGTCTTCTCGGTCACCACGCCGGCAAAGGGCGCGCGGATGGTATGCAGCGCAAGTTGTTCGCGCTCGCCCTGGACTCTGAACGCCGCCACCTCGACCTCCGCACGATCGCTCTCGAGGCCCGCCGTGAGGCGCTCCACCAGGGATTTCGCCTCGGTGAGCGCGGCCTCGCTGGAGAAATCGGTTTTCTTCAGGTTCTCGACCCGCGCGAGCACGCGTTTTGCCTCGGCGAGACCCGCCTTGCCGCTCTCGACCCGCGCGAGCGCCGCGCGACTCTCGGCTTGGGCCCGGTCGAGCTCGTTGCGCGCGATCTTGTCATCGAGGCGCGCCAGCACGTCCCCGGCCGCAACCCGCATGCCCTCCTCGACCACGACCTCGGTGAGTTGTCCCGTAATGCGTGAAGCCACCGTGGCCATGCGCCGGGCAGTGATGTAGCCGGAGGCGCTCAGTACGGAGTCGTTCGGGGCTGCGGCAGAAACGGGCGACGGCGGCGCGGGAACAAGGGTTCCCGCTGGTGTAGCCACCACGCTTGATGCAGGCGCGGCATCGGAGTGATCGCTCCCGGTGGAACCCGCCCAGTAGGCGATGAGCCCCACCACGGCCACCAACAACGCGATACCGGTCGTCCTGAGAACCGGAAAGGCACCCTTTTCGAGTGGTGCGTCGCGGTCTATTCGCAGGGTGTCGAGGAGTTTTTTCTGTTCGCTCATGATTTCGGACTATACGCGGGCGGATGTGCCGACGACCACCTGGCACAGCGGCGGCTGCAGCAGGGGTCGCGGGCATGGCCCGCTCCTACGCGCGGCACACACGCCACCCGTAGGAGCGAGCCATGCTCGCGACAAGCCACCCGCAGGAGCGGCCCATGCCCGCGACACGCCACCCGTAGGAGCGGGCCATGCCCGCGATCCGGGCCGGACCCACGCCCCGCGCAGCCTCAATGCTCGCGCGTCGCACGGAAGCGCATACCCGGCCAGCGTTCGACGGTGAGGTTGAGATTCACGCGCGTGGGGGCGAGGTAGGCCAGGTGGCCGCCGCCATCGATGGCCAGGTTGTCGTAGGCCTTGTCGCGGAACTCGGCGAGTTTTTTCTCGTCGTCGCACTCGACCCAGCGGGCCGTATAGACGTTGATGCCCTCGTAAACACAATCGACCTTGTACTCGTCGCGCAGGCGGAAGGCCACGACCTCGAACTGCAGCGTGCCCACCGCGCCCACGATGAGATCGTTGTTGCGCAGCGGCATGAAGACCTGCGTGGAGCCCTCCTCGGAGAGCTGCTGCAGGCCCTTCTGCAGGTGCTTCATCTTGAGCGGATCTTTCAGACGGATGCGCTGGAAGAGCTCGGGGGCGAAGTGCGGTATGCCAGTGAACTTGAGCGGCTCGCCTTCGCTGAAGGTATCCCCGATCTGGATCGTGCCGTGGTTGTGGAGGCCGATGATATCCCCGGAAACAGCCTCCTCGAGCTGGCTGCGCTCACCGGCGAGGAAGGTCACGGCATCGGCGACTTTCACTTCCTTGCCAAGGCGCACGTGGCGCATCTTCATGCCCTTCTCGTAGGCACCCGAACACACGCGCAGGAAGGCGATGCGATCGCGGTGGCGGGGGTCCATGTTCGCCTGGATCTTGAAGACGAAGCCGCTGAAGCGTGGCTCGGTCGCATCGACCGGGCGTGTCTCCGTCGCGCGTGATTGCGGACCCGGCGCCCACTCCACAAAGGAATCGAGCATTTCCCGGACACCGTAATTGCCCAGCGCCGTGCCGAAAAACACCGGCGTCAGGCGCCCGGCGAGGTATGCCGCGTGATCGAATGTATGGCTCGCGCCGCGCACCAGCTCGATGGAGAGCTGCAGCTCCTCGAGATCATCGCCCAGAAACTCTCGGGCCTCCGGACTGTCGAGTCCCTGGATACGGATGTCATCGGGGATGCGATGACCCTGGCCCTGCTGGTAGACGTGGATCGTATCGCTGTAGAGGTCATAGAGCCCCTTGAAGCGTCTGCCCGCGCCAATAGGCCAGTTGATGGGCGCGGCCTTGATCTTCAGCACCGACTCGATTTCGTCCAACAGTTCCACGGGGTCGCGCGTCTCGCGATCCATCTTGTTGATGAAACCGAGGATCGGCGTGTCGCGCAGGCGGCAGACCTCCATCAGCTTGATGGTGCGCTCCTCCACGCCCTTGGCGCCGTCGATCACCATCAACACGGAATCCACCGCGGTCAGCGTGCGGTAGGTGTCCTCGGAAAAGTCCTCGTGACCCGGCGTGTCGAGCAGGTTCACCATGCGGTCGTGGTAGGGGAACTGCATCACCGAGGTGGTGACGGAGATGCCACGCTCCTGCTCCATCGTCATCCAGTCGGAGGTGGCGTGACGGCCGCTCTTGCGCGCCTTGATGGTGCCGGCAAGCTGGATGGCATTACCGAAAAGCAGGAGCTTCTCGGTAATGGTGGTCTTGCCCGCGTCCGGGTGCGAGATGATCGCGAAGCTGCGGCGCTTCGCGATCTCTTTCTGCAGCAGTTCGGCGTCCATCAGCCCGCGCTGCGGCCCTTACGGGCGGCGATGCGCATGCGCAGGGCATTCAGCCGTATGAAGCCCTCGGCGTCTTTCTGGTCATAGGCGCCGCGATCATCCTCGAAGGTGGCGATGGTGGCGTCGAAGAGCGTGTCATCGGACTTGCGCCCCACCACATGGACCCCGCCCTTGTAGAGCTTGAGGCGCACGGTGCCGTTCACCCAGCGCTGGGAGTGGTCGATGGCTGCCTGCAGCATGTGGCGCTCGGGCGACCACCAGTAGCCGTTGTACACAAGCTTGGCGTAGCGCGGCATCAGCTCGTCCTTCAGATGCGCCACCTCGCGGTCGAGCGTGATCGATTCAATGGCACGATGCGCCCGCAGCATCACGGTGCCCGCGGGGGTCTCGTAGCAACCACGGGATTTCATGCCCACGTAGCGGTTCTCGACCAGATCGAGCCGGCCGATGCCGTTGTCGCCGGCCACCTTGTTCAGGTGCAGCATCACCTGTGCCGGGCTCATTTCAACGCCGTCGACGCTCACGATATCGCCGCCGCGGTAGCCGAGTTCGATATAGGTGGGCTGGTCGGGCGCCTGCTCCGGGGGCACCGTCCAGCGCCACATGTCTTCGCCCGGCTCCCAGTAGGGGTCCTCGAGACCGCCGCCCTCGTAGGAGATGTGCAGAAGGTTCGCGTCCATCGAATACGGGGACTTCTTGCCACGCTTCATCTCCACGGGGATGCCGTGGGTCTCGCAGTACGCGAGCAGCGTCTGCCGCGAGGTGAGATCCCACTCGCGCCAGGGTGCGATAACACGCACGCCGGGCATCAGCGCGTAGGCCCCAAGCTCGAAGCGGACCTGGTCATTGCCCTTGCCCGTCGCCCCGTGGGAGACGGCATCCGCGCCGGTCTCACGGGCGATCTCGACCAGCCGTTTGGCGATCAGCGGCCGGGCGATCGACGTGCCGAGCAGGTATTCGCCCTCGTAGACGGCATTGGCGCGGAACATCGGAAACACGAAATCACGGGCGAATTCCTCGCGCAGATCGTCGATATGGATTTCCTTCACGCCGAGGAGCTTCGCTTTCTCGCGCGCCGGCTCGAGCTCCTCGCCCTGGCCGATGTCGGCGGTGAAGGTCACCACCTCGCAGCCGTAGTTCTGCTGCAGCCAGCGCACGATCACCGAGGTGTCGAGGCCGCCCGAGTACGCCAGCACCACTTTGTTGACTGCGGACATCGTGGACTCTCCGGAAAAGAAGACATGGTCGAAGGCCCGGCATTCTAGCGGCCGGGCGCGGGGGCTCACAGTGGCGAAGGGCCCGCCTGTGGCGGATTCACGGAGCCCCTGCTAGCCTCCGGGAATTCAGGGGGAATTTCATGCGCGCTGCCTTGGGCGGTCTCGTACTCACGGCGCTGCTGCTAGGTGCGGCGGGAGCCGCCGCGACCACGGTGTACAAATACCGCGACAGCAACGGGGTGATCCACCTGACCGACCGGGCGGTGAAAGGCGCGCGCAAGATCGTGTTCCCGGACCGCATGGAAGAACACCTCGAACGTCAGGTGCGGATCGAACGCCGCCCGCTGGGCCGCGGGGAAGGCATCTGGCTGGTGAACGACCTTTACGCGCCGGTGGAAGTCGAGCTCACGCTGGAGGGCCTGGTCAATGTGGAGCGTCCGCCTGACGGCCCGGTGCGCCAGTTGCTGCCGCCGCGCAGCCGCACCAGCATGTTCTCGCTACAGCCCGCAAATCCCTCGCGCCCGCTCAGCTATAAATCAAAACTCCGCTTTGCCCTCGGCGACCCGCACGCGGCGCCGGGCGGGCAGTCATACCCGCTGCCGTGGCGGGGCGGGCCCTTCAGCGTGAGTCAGGGCGCCAATGGAAGCTTCAGCCACTTCACCCCGAAAAGCCGCTACGCCATCGATGTGGCGATGCCGGTCGGCACACCGATCGTCGCCTCGCGCGCAGGCGTCGTGGTGAAAACCGAGAACCGCCAGAGCGGCCGCGGCCGGGATCCAGCGGGCAACTTTGTGCGCATCCTGCACAACGACGGCACCATGGGCGTCTACCTGCACCTCTCGCAGGGCTCCGTCCAGGTTCGCGAAGGCCAGCGTGTGACCGAGGGCGCGTTGCTCGGGCGGTCGGGCAACACCGGCAACAGCACGGGACCGCATCTGCACTTCGTGGTGCAACGGAACACGGGCATGGGACTGGTATCGATACCGTTTCGGTTTGCCGAGACCCTGGCAGGGGCTCCCGAGGTCTCGGCCGACGGACGCTGAGCCGTCTCAGGGACGGAGATACTCGCCGCCGTTCACATCGATCACCGCCCCGGTGATCATGCGGGCGTAATCCGAAATCAGGAACAGGGCACTCTTGGCGCAGTCTTGCTCGGGTGGGATCACGCCCAGCGCGGTACGTTTTGCGATCTCATCGACCAGATCCTGCAGCGGCAGCCCGCGGTGCGCGGCCTCCCAGGTCAGATAGTCACGCACCGGCTTGCCCCAGAGCCAGCCCATCCGCGCCACGTTGACCCGGATCCCCAACGGCCCGAGTTCAACGGCCAACTGGCGGGTCGCGCCCTCAAGAGCGGCCTTGGCCACGGCGTAATCGGATTGCCCCCGTGCCGGCTGCGCCGAGGCAAGGGCGCCGATGTTCACAATCGCCCCTCCGCCCTGCGCTTTCATCGCCGGCACGACGGCCTGCGCCATCCGCAGTGCGCCGAAACAGGTGACGCTCATGTTGTCGATCCACGCCTGAAGATCGGTGGCTTCGAACGGACGCGGATCAGCAATGCGATAGGCGCTGCAGACGAGCCCGTCGATGCGACCGAAGGCCTCGAGCGTGGCGTCGGCAAGCCGGGTACAGGCGGCCTGATCGGACACGTCGGTGACCACCGCGATCGCGCGGCCCCCGGAGGCCTCGATCTCGCGGGCGACCTCCTGCACGAAGGACGCCGAGCGCGCAGACACCGCCACGCAGGCGCCCTCAGCAGCGGCCAGCAGCGCAAGCTGTCGGCCCATGCCGGGGCCAACGCCGGTCACTATCACCGTTTTGTCGGAAAGCAGCACGAGCGAATCTCCTGCGGGCGGACGGCCGCTGATGGTCTGCGCACGGCGAAGGCCTGTCAAACCGTCCGGGTCAGCGGCGCTCTACCCGGACGGTGACGCGGCGGTTCTCGGCGCGGGCAGCGGCACTGCGGCCGCGGGCCACGGGGTAGCGCGAGCCGAAGTAGCGCATGGTGATCAGCTTTGGATCCGTGCCCTTGTCGACAAGGTAATCGACCACACCCTGAGCGCGCTGTTTGGAGAGCTCCAGATTCTGGGGGCGGCGGCCCGTGTCGTCGCTGTAACCATCGATGTAGATGGCCTTCACGTCTTTCGTCAGTGACAGATGCTGCAGCAGTACGTCGAGCCGCGCCCGCCCGGCGTCGTCGATCTCGTAACCACCACCGTCGTAGCCGATCCGTGTGCGCGCTGCCTGCGCGAAGGAACTGGAGAGCAAGCCGCCAAGGCAGTCGCGGTAATCGCCGTAGGCCGTGCGGAAATTCACCGGGGCCAGACTCACACGATTGTGGCCATTGCGGGACATGGAGGGCAGGCGGTCGAACACCGGCACCAGGCCGTCGAGCAAGCCCTCGAGAAGGCGCTCCGTCACCGTCTCGGTCAGGGTGACCGGCGTCGAACCCACGCGCACCGGCACGCTGGCAAGGGGAATGGGCGAGGCGGGCTCACGCCACGGGGGCGATTCAAGCGTCAGACTGGCATCGCCGCTCAGCAGGCGCTGGCTGGTATTCAGCTGAAAGCGCGGCGATTCGCCGGCGCGCTGCAGAAACACCGCCTCGCCAAAATACGGAATGGGCTGCGAGAGTCGGCACTCGAGTGAGGAGCGCCGGAGCTTCCATTCCGCCACGGCCGGACGCGCACCAAACTCCATCGACTGTGCGCTGGCAACACAAAAGAGAGCTCCCAGCGCGGCCAGCAGCCGGGCCGGGCGAACGCCCCGCGCAGTTGATGCTCTCTCAGGATTCACCGCCTCTCCCCGCCCCCGCGTCACTCCCCGGTCCCGACTCAGCAGTGGTTATCGACATCCGGACCCGGAACTTTACCGCCAGCGCGACCGACGGTACCGGCAGGCCTGCATTTCCGCTAGCATCCCGATTCGAGCGCAGCAGGCAGACGACAGGGATGCAGGACTTGGAGATCACACGCCCGGACGACTGGCACCTGCACCTGAGAGACGGCACGGCGCTGCCGCTCACGGTCAATGCGGCGGCGCGGGTTTTCCGTCGCGTCATCGTAATGCCGAACCTGAAGCCTCCGGTGCTGACCGCAGCCGCCGCGCTCGCCTATCACAGCCGTATTCTCGCATCGCTTGACCCGGCCTCGGCTTGCGAAGGCTTCGAGCCCCTGATGACGCTATACCTCACCGACCGCACGGATCCCGCCGAGATAGCCAGGGCCAAGGCGAGCGCGGTGGTGCACGCCGTGAAGCTCTATCCGGCCGGCGCCACCACCAACAGCGATGCCGGCGTGACCGATATCACACGCGTTTACCCGGCATTGGAAGAAATGCAACGGCTCGGGGTGCCGCTGCTGGTGCACGGCGAAGTCACCGACGCCGACATCGACGTCTTCGACCGCGAAAAGGTGTTCATCGACAGAACACTCGAGCCACTGGTCCGTGACTTCCCCGGTTTGAAGATCGTGTTCGAGCACATCACCACGGAGCAGGCCGCCGCCTTTGTGGCCACCGGCCCGGCCACGCTCGCGGCCACGATCACGCCACACCATTTGCTCTACAACCGCAATCACCTGCTGGCAGGTGCCGTGCGGCCGCATTTCTTCTGCCTGCCCGTGCTCAAGCGCAATACGCACCAGGACGCGCTGGTGGCGGCTGCCACCGGTGGTTCGCCGCGATTTTTCCTTGGCACCGACTCGGCCCCGCACGCGCGGCAGGCCAAGGAATGCGCCGCGGGTTGCGCCGGGATTTTCAACTCCCATGTCGCCATCGAATCCTATGCCGAGGTCTTCGCAGCGCAGGGCGCGCTGCACCGCCTGGAGGCCTTCGCGAGCTTCCATGGCCCGGATTTCTACGGCCTGCCTCGCAACACCGACCGCATACGGCTGCGTCAGGAGCCCTGGACAGGGCCCGACACTCTCTCGATGGGGTCGGATCCGGTGATCCCGATGCGTGCCGGAGAACAACTGAGCTGGCGCGTGCTGGCGGAGCAAGTGGCATGACTACCGTCAGGGACCGCGGGTGGCATGCCGACGTGGAGCATACGGGCCCGGGCGAAACGGACATGTCGGCGCGCTTCCGCGGTTACCTCCCGGTGGTGGTGGACGTCGAGACGGGGGGATTCAACTCACGCACCGACGCGCTGCTGGAAGTGGCCATCTCGGTGCTGACGATGGACCACCGCGGCAACCTGCTTTGCGAGCGCACGGCGGCCTGGGCGGTGGAGCCCTTCGAGGGCTGCAACATCGAACAGGCGTCGCTCGATTTCACCGGCATCGACCCGTACTCGGCGGAGCGCGGTGCGGTGGAGGAATCAGAGGCGCTGCGGGAGCTGTTCGGGGAGGTGCGCCGCGCAGTGCGTGAGGCTGGCTGCAAGCGTGCGATCCTGGTGGGGCACAACGCCTTCTTCGATCACAGCTTCCTGTTTGCGGCCGCCGAGCGCTGCTCGATCAAACGCAACCCCTTTCATCCGTTCAGCACCTTCGACACGGTAACGTTGGCGGGGATGGCCTTCGGCCAGACGGTGCTGGCACGGGCCTGCGAGATGGCCACCATCGAGTTCAATACCCGCAAGGCCCACAGTGCCCATTACGACTGCGAGAAGACGGCCGAGCTTTTCTGCTCGATCGTCAACCGCTGGAAGGATGCGGGAGGCTGGCCTCCCGCCTGAGTCTCAGGCCGGCTTGCCGGCGACTGCTTCCTTCACGAGGGGCTGCAATTCGCCCTTCTGGAGCATGTCGTTGATGATGTCCGAGCCGCCTATCAGCTCGCCCTTGATCCAGAGCTGCGGGAACGTCGGCCAGTTGGCGTAGCCCGGCAGGGTGCTGCGGATCTCGGGGTTTTGCAGAATATCGACATAGGCGAAGCGTTCGCCGCAGGCCATGAGGGCCTGCGAGGCCTTGGCCGAAAAGCCGCACTGCGGCTGGTTGGGCGAGCCTTTCATGTAGAGCAGGATCGGGTTTTCCGAAAGCTGCTGCTTGATCGACTCGATGGTATCTTCGTGGGACATGGCTGCCTCCGGCCCGGTGTGGAGTTTGACCGCATTCTACACAAGCGATTCGCTATAACCCAGTAAGCTGATCGGGTTTATCCGCGCTCCGCTAACCCCGCCAAAGTACCACTCTGCCATTGCGGGCGCCGTTGCGCGGCAGCTGTCACCCCGCTAGCATCGACCGCTTTTCCCGAGGCAGCACGCGCTGCCTCGTTGCGTTTTGGCGCTACCGGCGCCCGGAGCCATCAGCGGAAGAGCCCATGAGCAGCCCCTCGATCATGCCCACCTACAAGCGCCTCGACGTGTGCTTCACGCACGGCGAGGGCTGCTGGCTGTACGACACCGCCGGCCGGCGCTATCTCGATGCGCTCTCAGGCATCGCCGTCTGCGGGCTGGGGCATTCACACCCGGCGGTGACGCAGGCGATCACCGCGCAGGCGGGCAAACTCCTCCACACCTCGAACCTTTATGGCATCGGCCCGCAGCAGGAACTGGCCGAGCGCATCACGCGCCTCGCAGGCATGGACAGCGTGTTCTTCGGCAACTCGGGCGCCGAGGCCAACGAGGCTGCAATCAAGATCGCGCGGCTCTACGGGCATCAGAAAGGCATCGACAAGCCTTCGATCATCGTGATGGAAGGCGCTTTTCACGGTCGGACACTGGCCACGCTCTCGGCCACGGGCAGCCGCAAGGTACAGGCCGGCTTCGAGCCGCTGGTGAGCGGTTTCGTACGCGCCCGCTACGGGGATCTACCGGAAATAGCTGCCATCGCGCGCAATAACCCGCGCATCGTGGCGGTGCTGGTGGAACCGGTGCAGGGCGAGGCCGGGATACGCATTGCGCCGCCGGGTTATCTGCAGGGCTTGCGCGAGATCTGCGATGCCCACGGCTGGCTGCTGATGCTGGACGAGGTGCAGACCGGTAATGGCCGCACCGGACGCATGTTCGCCTGGCAGCACGAGGGCGCGGCGCCTGATGTGCTCACCACGGCCAAGGGTCTGGGCAACGGTGTACCTATCGGCGCCTGCCTCGCGCGCGGCAAGGCCGCCGTGGTCTTCGGGCCGGGCAACCATGGCTCCACCTTTGGCGGCAACCCACTCGCCTGCGCAGCGGCCAACGCGGTGCTGCAAACCATCGAGGACGAGCACCTCTGCGAGCACGCGGCGCGTATGGGCGATCTGCTGGTGCAGCAGTTGCGGGAACG
>CAJADV010000041.1 GCA_903938575.1 uncultured Gammaproteobacteria bacterium | reverse complement strand
CCTGCGGCTCCTGCACCCGGCCGATCAGGCACCCCAGCCTCGCCCACATGACCACATCGACCTCTTCTTCGAGGGGCAGTTCCTGCTCCGCTACCACGATCCGCGCCGCTTTGGCTGCATGCTCTGGATCGTGGGTGATGCACGCGAGCATCCCCTGCTCCGTTCGCTGGGACCCGAGCCGCTGGAGTCGGGTTTCGACGGTGCGTTGCTGTTCGGCGCCTCGCGCGGCAGGCGTACCTCCGTGAAGCAGTTTCTGATGGACGGCGAGATAGTGGTCGGCGTCGGCAACATCTACGCGAGCGAGGCCCTCTTCCGGGCTGGCATCGACCCGCGTCGTGCCGCCGGCCGCGTATCCCTCGCGCGCTATGAAGCCCTTGCCGCTGCCGTGCGCAGCGTGCTTGCCGAGTCTATTGCCACCGGTGGGACCACACTGCGCGACTACGTGAATGGCAATGGCCGCCCCGGCGAATTCGCATTGCGCCTGAACGTCTATGACCGGGAGGGCGAGTCGTGCACGCGTTGCGGATCGGCTGTCCGCCAGGCGAGGCTCGGGCAGCGCAGCACGTTCTTCTGTGTTGTCTGTCAGCGCTGAGCGTTGCCGGCGTCTGTGTCAGCTGCGCCGGCCTTGAGTCGGGAGAGCTTCGCCAGCAGGGTCTCGCGGTCTTCCACATGCGCGGGATCATCGGGAATGCAGTCAACCGGGCATACGGTGCGGCACTGCGGTGTGTCGAAGTGCCCCACGCATTCGGTGCAGCGTGACGGTTCTATCTGGTAGATCTCCTCGCCCTGGAAGATCGCGTCATTGGGGCAGGCCGGCTCGCACACGTCGCAGTTGATGCACTGCGCGGTGATCATAAGGGCCATGGCGAGCGGCTCCAGGTGTTCAGGGTGGCGGGAATTTGTCCGCCAGCGCCAGTTTCACCTCGGGGTGCACGAAGTTCGCCACCTCGCCCTGCAGCGAAGCGATCTCGCGTACCAGCGATGACGAGATATAGGACAGATGATCCGAAGGCGTGAGGAACACGGTTTCGAACTCGGAATCCATGGCGCGGTTCATATTGGCCAACTGGAACTCGTACTCGAAATCCGAGACGGCGCGCAGGCCTCGCAGAACAGCGCAAGCCCCACGCTCGCGAAGAAACTTCACCACCAGGATGTCAAAACCCATGATCTCGACATTGGGCACGTGTGACAGCGCCTTCTCGCACAGCGCGATGCGCTCCTCACTGCTGAAGAGCGGATTTTTGCGGTCGCTTCGCGCTATCGCAACCACCACATGATCGAACAGGCGGCAGGCGCGCTCCACCAGATCGACATGGCCGTTGGTGATTGGATCGAAGGTGCCCGGGTAAACGATGCTTCGCATGACAGTCTGGCGTCGTTGTCTGAGGGAGCCGCATGGTAGCCAAAAGGCCGACCACCCACAAACGCGATCAGTACTCTCTGGCCCGCAGCAGCCGGTAGGCTACCTGGCCTGCCCGCTTGTCACGGTACACAGACCAGCCCTCTGGCGGTTGCGGTGGCGCCTCGTTGCTGTCGGACTCCAGATATACGAGGGCGCCGGGTGAAAGCATCTCCCCGTTGCCGAGGACATCCATAGCCTGTTCGAGCAGTCCGCTGTGGAAGGGCGGGTCGAGGAACACGATGTCGTACCGGCGTTTCACGCCCCGGCGCAGCCACGCAATAGCCTCGCTGGTCACGATCTCGATCTCGGTTGCTCCCAGACGCGAGGCGTTGGCACGCAGTACCGCCCCCGCCGTGCCTGACTGCTCTACCAGCGTGACCGACGACGCTCCGCGGGACAGGGCCTCGAAACCCAGCGCGCCGCTGCCGGCAAAGAGATCCAGACAATGGCTACCCGTGACCAGGGGCTGGAGCCAGTTGAAGAGAGTCTCGCGCACGCGGTCTGGCGTTGGGCGCAGGCCAGGCTCCTCGGTGAACTCTATATGTCGACCCCGCAACGCGCCCCCAATCAGGCGCAGGCGACTGCGGGGAGCGCTCGAAGGGCGGCGCGTCGAGGCCATGACAGCCCTCTCAAGGTCGGTGTGGCAGGATACCGTATAATCGTGGGCCTCCCGGATGCCTGTGCCAGCCGATGAAATTTTTCAAGCGAGACGAGCCCGCTCCAGCCCCTGTTGCAGAGGCCGCCGAGCCGCCAGACAGTCCCGTGCGCACGGGATTGTTATCACGCCTGCGGGCCGGACTGGGCAAGACCCGCAGCGCAATGTCCGAGGGACTTGCCAGCCTCTTTCTTGGCCGCAAAACACTCGATGACGACCTTCTCGAGGAGCTCGAAACCCGGCTCTTACTGGCCGATGTCGGCGTTAAAACCACCCGTGAGGTCCTCGATGCTCTGACCCGCCGTGTGAAGCACAGGGAGCTCGGCGATGCCGATGCCCTCTACCGTGCCTTGAAGGAGGAATTGCTTGCGGTGCTGGCACCCAGCACGCGGCCGCTCAAGGTGCCTCGCAACGGCAAACCGTTCGTGATCCTCCTGGTGGGCGTGAACGGAGCGGGAAAGACCACCACCATCGGCAAGCTCGCAAGGCGCATGCAGGGCGACGGGTTATCCGTGATGCTTGCGGCGGGCGACACATTCCGTGCCGCGGCGGTCGAGCAACTCCAGACCTGGGGTGTGCGCAATAATGTGCCGGTCATCGCGCAGCAAACCGGCTCTGACAGCGCTTCAGTGATTTTCGACGCGCTGCAGGCAGCGCAGGCCCGCGGGGTCGACGTACTGCTTGCCGATACCGCGGGCCGGCTCCACGTCAAAGCCAACCTCATGGAGGAGCTGCGCAAGATCGTTCGTGTGATGCAGAAGCTCGATGCGTCCGCTCCTCACGAGGTGCTGCTTGTGCTCGATGCCGCCACGGGGCAGAACGGTCTCGCGCAGGCGCGCAGTTTCCGCGAGTCCGTGGCCGTCACGGGCCTCGCCCTCACCAAGCTTGACGGTACCGCCAAGGGTGGGATCGTGTTTGCCGTTGCCCGCGAGCTTGGCCTGCCTATCCGCTATATCGGGATCGGTGAATCCCTCGAAGACCTTCGTCCCTTTGACGCCGCCGAATTTGTAGAGGCGCTGTTCGAGGGGGCGGCAGGCTGATGCTGTGAAATCTTCCTGCTGCGGAACTTCGCGAGCTTCAGCACTCTAATACCGCGAGTGCTAGAATTCTCCCCGTCTCATGGAGGGCACAGGATGTCCACGATGCTTCAGCCGATGTTCGCGTTGTCCCCGGGGGGCAACATCAATGCCTATGTACAGGCCGTCGGTGCGTTTCCGGTGCTCAGCCAAGAGCGCGAGCAGGAATTGGCCCGCGCGCTCTACGATCAAGAAGATCTTCACTCTGCCCGTGAGTTAGTACTCGCTCACCTTCGTTTCGTGGTTCATATCGCCCGCTCCTATTCGGGCTACGGACTGCCGCTCGCTGACCTCGTCCAGGAAGGTAACGTCGGCCTCATGAAGGCAGTTCGCCGCTTTGACCCCAACCGCGGGGTGCGACTGGTGTCCTTTGCCGTCCACTGGATCAAGGCCGAGATCCACGAGTACATCCTGCGCAACTGGCGCATCGTGAAAATCGCGACCACGAAGGCGCAACGCAAATTGTTCTTCAACCTGCGCAGCGCCAAGAAACACCTGGGCTGGCTGAACAACGAGGAAGCGCAGGCGCTGGCCCGTGAACTCGGTGTTGAGGTCGACGAGGTTCGCCGTATGGAGGGCCGCCTTGCGGCAGCCGACGTCGCCTTTGACGGTCATCCCGATGACGACGAGGAAACCGCGGCTTTTGCACCGGTGCACTACCTCGAGGACCGCCGCCTCGACCCCGCCACCCAGCTCGAGGATGCCGACTGGGAAACGGACAGTCAGGAGCGCCTGAGCCATGCCTTGACGGCGCTCGATGAGCGCAGCAGGACGATCCTGCAGCGGCGGTGGCTCGATGATGACAAAGCCACCCTGCACGAACTCGCTGCCGAATACAGCGTCTCGGCTGAACGGATCCGCCAGCTCGAGCAGGGCGCCCTGAAGAAGCTCCGATCCTCCATGCTGGCCTGATGTCGGCGCGTGCACTCCTGCTGGCGGGCGCCGTGCTGGCCTTGCTGGCCGTTGCCGCGGGAGCCTTTGCCGCCCACGCCCTGCAGGCCCGGCTCGAGCCGCGCGCACTCGCAGCGTTCATGACAGCAGCGCAATACCAGATGTACCACGCACTTGGCCTGCTCACGCTTGGCGGCCTGCAGAGCTCCTCCACTGCGAACCGCCATTTCGCCCGCGCAGGCGGCTGCTTTGTCGCCGGCACGCTGTTGTTCAGTGGCAGCCTTTACGTTCTCGCTCTCAGTGGGTTGAGGCAATTCGGCTTTGTCACTCCGGTTGGCGGCTCGTTGTTCCTGGCGGGCTGGTGTCTCGTCATGATCGGTGCGTGGCGACATGGACGCTGATGTTCCAGCCCATCACATCCGCAGCTTCGTGCGCCGTGAGGGCCGTTTTACCGCAGCCCAGCGCCTGGCATTCGAGACCCTCTGGCACGCGCGCGGTCTGATGCCCGATGACGGTCTCCTCGACCTGCCTGCACTGTTTCCCGACTGTCGGCGCTTTGCGCTGGAGATAGGCTTTGGCATGGGGCTCAGTCTGGCCGAACTCGCTATCAGGGAGCCTGAGACGGGGTTTATCGGGATCGAGGTCCATCGGCCGGGAGTGGGCAAGCTCCTGTCTCTCGCCGAGGAGGCGGGGCTGAACAATCTGCGTGTTTTTTGTGCCGACGCGGTGGACGTGCTCCTGCGCTGCATACCCGAGCAATCACTCGATCTGGTTATGCTGTTCTTTCCCGATCCGTGGCCGAAGAAGCGCCACCAGAAGCGGCGTCTGGTGCAGGCGCCGTTCGTCGCGGCCTTGCGTGGCAAACTCCGCAACGGCGGAGTCTTTCATCTCGCGACGGATTGGGAAGACTACGCCACCCAGATGCTCGAGGTGCTCGGTGCTGCACCGGGCTGGAGCAATGTGGCTGGCGCGGCGGGGTTCGCGCCGCGCCCTGAGTCCAGACCCATCACCCGCTTCGAAGCGCGCGGCCAGCGGCTTGGCCACGGCGTCTGGGACCTGCTGTTCAGCCGTGACGACAGCCTGCAGGCAGACTGAGGCTCGCTTCAGGCGAAAGCGGCGAGAACGCTGTCCAGAAAGCGGAAGCCTGTGGGCGTGGTGCAGAACCGATTTTCATCATCCACCAGCAACCCGCGATGGCGCAGTGAAGCTGCTACCGCGTGCACGCTTTCCGCGGACAAGCCGGTGCGGTCTTCGAAATCAGCGGTTGTCACCCCGTCACACAGTCGTAGCCCGTTCATCAGGAACTCGAGCGGCAGCTCGTTGGCGCTCACTGCCACGATTTCGCGGCGGGCTGCAGCGACCGAGCCCAGATAGTCGCGCGGCACGCGGGTTCGGCGAGTGCGAATCACCCGCTCCTCGGCCGCTAAGGTGACCTTGCCGTGGGCGCCTGCGCCAATGGCCAGATAGTCCCCGAACCGCCAGTAGTTGAGATTGTGCCGGCACTGCTGCCCGTCCTGTGCGAACGCGGATACCTCGTACTGCCGGTAGCCTTGGGGCGCGAGCTGCGCCTCGCCGTGCTGTTGGATCTCCGCGAGCGCGTCATCCTCGGGCAGGGTGGGCGGTCGCGAGTGGAACACCGTGTTTGCCTCAATCGTGAGCTGGTACCACGACAGATGCGGCACTGCATGCGCCATGGCAGTTTCGATGTCACGCGCCGCCGCGGCTGGATCCTGCCCCGGGAGTCCGTGCATCAGGTCGAGGTTGATGTTGCTGAAGCCCGCCGCGCGCGCAGCGGCCACCGCGGCATGTGCGGCGCGGGAGTCGTGAACCCGGCCGAGTGCCGCGAGGCTGGCATCGTCAAAACTCTGGACGCCGATCGACAAGCGATTGACCCCCGCTTCACGGTACGCCGCGAAGCGTGCGGCCTCGGCGCTGCCGGGGTTAGCCTCAAGTGTTATTTCCGCATCGTCGAGCAGTGGCAGTCGCTCCCGCACCCCGTCCAGAAGCCGCCTTATCGCGCGCCCGGGAAACAGGCTTGGGGTTCCGCCGCCGATGAAAATCGTCTGGCAGCTGCGCCCCTGCGCCCACGGGAGGTCTCCCTCCAGATCCTCCAGCAGGGCATCTACATAGGCCTCGAACGGCGGCTCTCCGCTCGGCTGGTGGGAGTTGAAGTCGCAGTAGGGACACTTGCGCTCGCACCACGGCAGGTGCACGTAGAGCGAGAGTGGCGGCAGCGTCAGCACCCGCCCTCCAGGGCCTGCAGCAATTTCGCAAGCGCCTGTCCGCGGTGGCTCAGCCGGTTTTTCAGCGCAGGTTGCAGTTCGGCAGCGCTCAATCCGAGTGTGGGCACCAGGAACAGCGGGTCGTAACCGAAACCTTGCGCGCCGCGCGGCTCGCTCAGGATCTCTCCTTCCCAGCTGGCGCTGCAGACCAGCGGCAGCGGGTCCTCGGGGTGGCGCAGCAGAACCAGCGCGCAGTGATAGCGGGCGGTGCGCGCCGCGGCTGGCACATTGGCCAGCAGTCTGAGGAGTTTGCGGTTGTTGGCGGCATCATCGGCGTCCTCGCCTGCAAAGCGCGCGGAGTAGATGCCGGGCGCGCCAGCGAGGGCATCGACTGCCAGTCCCGAATCGTCCGCGAGTGCGGGCAGCCCCGTGCCAGAGCTTGCGTGCCGCGCCTTCAGGATCGCGTTCTCGATGAAGGTTTTCCCGGTCTCCTCGGGCGGCTCGATGCCGAGCTCGGATTGGGTGCGCAGAATGATGCCGGTGCTCCCCAACAGCCCGGCAAGTTCTGCGAGCTTGCCGCGATTGCCGGTGGCGACGACGATCTCAGGCATGTGCATGCTCAATCGACGTACAGCGTCTGATTGAACCGCAGGTCCAGCGTGGAGCTATCGCCTTCGGGGTGAATGCGCAGCTCCAGATAGTGGGTTTCCTCGTTGCGGAAAGGAAACTCCACCAGGTAATAGATCGCCCCTTCCTCGACGATCTCCTGGAACTGGAGCTCGCGCTTGTGGATCAGATCGCTGCGGGTGCCGTCCACCACCGCCTTGATCGGTACGCTGCCGCCCGTGGGTTCGGTGCGCCGCACCGCGATGTTCAGCAGGGCCCGGTCATTGGCTCGCACCAAGCCATAGGCACGTGCGATCTCTGGTCGCAGGAAATCGGTCGCAAACAGGCTGTTATAGACCTCATTACGGCAGTACTTCTGCATTTCGGCGTTTGCGTTCTGCCATTGGATCGAGAGCAGCAGTGCGGCCAGCGCCAGCAGGAGTTTCATCGCGTCACCCTGAAAATG
>CAJADV010000040.1 GCA_903938575.1 uncultured Gammaproteobacteria bacterium | reverse complement strand
GCCCAGGCGCTGCACCAGTCCATCCTGCAGCACCCGGAGCAGCCGCACCTGCACCGCGGGGGAGAGTTCGCCGATTTCATCGAGGAACAGCGTGCCGCCGCTCGCCCGCTCGAACCAGCCCCGCCGTGTCGCCATGGCGCCGGTGAAACTGCCTTTTTCGTGACCGAAGAGTTCCGAGTCGATCAGCTCCGGGGCGACCGCGCCGCAGTTGACCCGGATGAAGGGCCCGTTGCGGCGTGCAGAACGGTCGTGGATGGCGCGGGCGATCACTTCTTTGCCCGAGCCCGTTTCACCGAGGATCAGTACGGAGGCGTCGGTGCGGGCAACCTGATCGACGCGCGCCATCACCTGCGACAGGCCGGCCTCGGCCCCCACCACGTTCTCGTTCAGCGTGACCCGGCCCAACCGCAAGAGCAGTGAGTCGCGGTCTGCTTCCGCGCGGGCCGAGAGGCGTCCGAGTTCGCGCAGCCGATAGTCGTTTGCCACTACGGCGGCCAGTGGCTCCAGCGCGCTGCGCAGCATCACGCGCTCGGGGTCTGACAAGCCGCGCGCGGTGCGGAAAATTGCAAAGCCGATCAGGCTGTCGCCTGCGAAGAGCGGGCCCGCCACTTCGTGCGCGTGCGCGGGGGCTGCGTCCAGTTCGCGCAGCGCGCCCGCCCACTGTCCGCCCGGCGGGCGCTCCGCGAGCACGCGCTCTGCGGCCCAGCGCTCCAGCGCAGGAAAGCGCAGCGCGGTCCAGGCGAGGCCGGCGGGGCGCACGCGGGTGGCGCCGCCCGGGTGCCAGTCGGCGAGCACGATGAAATCCGTGGCCTCGCGCCGGCGCTCCTGCACGGTCAGCCCGATCAGCGGTATCGCGCGGGCCAGGCATTCACCGAGCACCGGTATGGATCCTGCGGCATCGGCGTGGCGGCCGGCCTCCTGCCACAGGGCCAGCAGTGTCCGCTCAAAGGAATCCATTGACATCGTCCTTGGGCCCCGCAGTGGACAGCGCCGGCGTTCGTGCTGAACGACCGGATATAGTCTCAAGATACGTCAAATAAAACGTTTCTAAGGTCAAATAAAACGGGTGATACGTCATATGTAACGCCTCTGCGGTGGCTCATGGTGCCGCGTATTTTCTAAGCGCTTGTTTTAACAATGCTTAGGCGGGTTGCCCCGACGCTGGCACAGAGCTTGATGAAGAACTCCTGTCACAGCGGCTGCGCGATCCATGCCAACGCCTCTGAGCTGCCAGCAGCGCCGAGTCCACCCGCCTGCAACTGAACTACTGACACCCGTATCCCGCAAGGAGCCCACGCACATGAAACCCATCCTCAGGATCGTCGCCCTCGCACTCGTGGCCGCTGCCGGCCTCGCGCACGCAAAGGAGGTCGAGTTGCTGAACGTCTCCTACGACCCCACGCGCGAGCTCTACGAAAGCTACAACGCCGCCTTCGCCGCTCACTGGGAGGCGAAGACCGGCGATGAGCTGAAAGTGCGCCAATCCCACGGCGGCTCGGGCAAGCAGGCCCGCTCGGTGGTCGATGGGCTCGAGGCCGATGTGGTCACGCTCGCGCTGGCCGCCGACATCGACGCCATCGCCGGCAAGAACCTGTTGCCCGCCGATTGGCAGGCACAGCGCCCGCACAACAGCTCGCCCTATACCTCGACCATCGTGCTCCTGGTCCGGAAGGGCAATCCGAAGGGCATCCACGACTGGGCCGATATCGTGAAGCCCGGCATCACCGTGGTGACCCCGAACCCCAAGACCTCGGGCGGTGCGCGCTGGAACTACCTTGCCGCATGGGCCTATGGCCGCAAGGCCGCGGGCACGGAGCAAGGTGCCCGCGACTTCGTGACCCGCGTCTACCGCAACGCCCCGATCCTCGACACCGGCGCGCGTGGCGCCACCACCACTTTCGTGCAGCGTGGCATCGGTGATGTGCTGCTGGCATGGGAAAACGAGGCCTTCCTTGCCGTGAACGAATTTGGGCAGGGCAGCTTCGAGATCGTGGTGCCCTCGGTATCCATCCTCGCCGAACCGCCGGTGACCACGGTGAACCAGTTTGCCCGCAAGCACGGGACGCTGGAGTTGGCGGCGGCCTACCTCGATTACCTCTACTCGCCCGAAGGGCAGCGTATCGTGGCCAGGAACTACTACCGGCCCGTGTCGCCCGAGCACGCGGATCCCGCGGATATCGCGCGTTTCCCGGCCATCGAGATGAAGCAGATCGACCGCGACTTCGGCGGCTGGACCAAGGTGCAGCAGGAGCATTTCGCCGAGGGCGGGATCTTCGACCAGATCTACACGCAGCGCTGAGCCATCACGATGAAACCGACCACAGTCAGCACGCGACGGTCCCCCATACCCGGCTTTCGCCTCGCGCTCGGTTGCACCATTGCCTATCTCGCCGTGATCGTGCTGTTGCCGCTCGCGGGGGTCTTTTTCAAGACCGCTACGCTCGGCCCCGCCGAGATCTGGGCGCAGGTGGGTTCGCCCCGCGTGCTGGCGGCGCTGAAGCTTTCCTTCGGCACGGCGCTGCTTGCCGCGAGCCTTAACGCGGTGTTCGGGCTGCTGGTTGCCTGGGTCTTCGTGCGTTACGAGTTTCCCTTCAAACGCCTCTTCGACGCGGCGATCGACTTGCCGTTTGCACTGCCCACCGCGGTCGCCGGTATCGCGCTTACCGCGTTGTATTCGCAGAACGGCTGGGTAGGCAGCCTGCTGGAGCCCGCAGGCATCAAGGTGGCCTACACCCCGATTGGCATCGCGGTTGCGCTCACCTTCATCGGCCTGCCGTTCGTGGTGCGCACCGTGGAGCCGGTGCTGCGCGATGCCGAACGGGAGTTCGAGGAGGCAGCCGCCTCGCTGGGTGCAACACGCTGGCAGACGATCACGCGTGTGATCTTCCCCGGCGTGCTGCCGGCGCTGCTGACCGGCTTTGCGCTCGCGCTCGCGCGTGGTGTCGGGGAGTACGGTTCGGTGATTTTCATCGCGGGAAACATCCCCTTTGTCTCCGAGATCGCGCCGCTGCTGATCGTGATCCGTCTGGAGGAATTCAACTACGCCGGCGCCACAGCGGTGGCCGCGACGATGCTGGTGATTTCCTTCGCGATGCTGCTGCTGATCAACGGCCTGCAGGCCTGGGCCAACCGCAACCGTCGCCAGCCCGCCCGGGCGACGGCTCCCGCCGTCACGTCCTGAGGAGCTGCAACACCATGTCCATTCCCTCAGCCACGCAATCGGCCGTCAGCGAGCCACTCTGGGTGCGCCTGCTGCTTATCGGTGTCGCCCTGAGCTTCCTCGGGCTCTTCCTGCTGCTGCCGCTGGTGGCGGTGTTCACCGAGGCGCTGCGCAACGGTTTCCACACCTACGTCGAGGCGCTGCTCGATCCCGACGCGCAGGCCGCGATCGGACTCACGCTGCTGGCGGCAGGTATCGCCGTGCCGGCGAACCTGGTGTTCGGCCTCGCCGCGGCGTGGGCCATCACCAAGTTCGACTTCCGCGGCAAGACCTTCCTCACCACGCTGATCGACCTGCCGTTCTCGGTCTCGCCTGTGGTGGCGGGCTTGATCTATGTGCTGATGTTCGGCGCCAGCGGCTGGGCGCGGCCGTTGCTCGACACCACGGGGCTGCAGATCATTTTTGCCGTGCCCGGGATCGTGCTGGCCACCACCTTCGTCACCTTTCCCTTCGTCGCGCGCGAACTGATTCCGCTGATGCAGGAGCAGGGCACCGATGACGAGCAGGTGGCGCTTTCGCTGGGCGCGAGCGGCTGGCAAACCTTCTGGCACGTGACGCTGCCGAACGTGAAGTGGGCGCTCCTCTACGGCGTGTTGCTCTGCAATGCGCGTGCGATGGGCGAGTTCGGCGCGGTGAGCGTGGTCTCGGGCCACATCCGCGGCGAGACCAACACGCTGCCGCTGCACGTGGAGATTCTCTACAACGAGTACAACTTCGCGGCCGCTTTCGCGGTGGCCTCGCTGCTGGCGCTGCTGGCGCTGCTCACGCTCGCTATCAAGTCTTTCCTCGAGGCGCGGCACGGTGCCAGCCTCTCCCGCGCGCACCGCCACTGAGGTATCACCGCCATGCAGATACGACTGGAAAACATCGCCAAGCAATTCGTCGGTTTCCGCGCGCTGGACGGCGTTGATCTCGATATCAACTCCGGGGAGCTGATCGCGCTGCTCGGCCCCTCGGGCAGCGGCAAGACCACGCTGCTGCGGATCATCGCCGGGCTCGAGTTCGCCGATACCGGCAACGTGTTCTTCGGTACAGAGAACATGGCATCGCGCCCCGTGCGCGAGCGCAACGTCGGTTTCGTGTTCCAGCACTACGCGCTCTTCAAGCACATGAGCGTGCGTGACAACGTGAGCTTCGGGCTGCGCATGCGGCCCCGGCGTGAGCGCCCGGCCGCGGCCGAGATCCAACGCCGCGCCGAAGAGCTGCTGGATCTGGTGCAACTCGGCGGACTCGGCGAGCGCTTCCCGCACCAGCTCTCCGGCGGCCAGCGCCAACGCGTGGCACTGGCGCGCGCCTTGGCTATCGAGCCGCGCGTGCTGTTGCTCGACGAGCCCTTCGGCGCGCTAGACGCCAAGGTGCGCAAGGATCTGCGCCGTTGGCTACGCGAACTCCATCAGCGCATCGGCACCACCACGATCTTCGTGACGCACGATCAGGAGGAGGCGCTGGAGCTTGCGGACCGTGTGGTGATCATGAACCGCGGCCGCATCGAGCAGGCCGGTGATTGCGACGAGGTCTACGACACGCCGGCAACACCTTTCGTGTTCGAGTTCCTCGGCGACACGAATGTGCTTTCCGCCGTGGCCGAGGGCCGCGGCCTGTTGGTGGAGGGTGCGGATCGCCCCTTCGCGGGTCGCGGCGATATCCCCCCGGGAGCGCTGGAGCTGATGGTTCGGCCGGCTGATCTGCGGGTTGCCGACGAGGCCACGCCGGGCGTGCGGGTCGAGGTGCTCT
>CAJADV010000039.1 GCA_903938575.1 uncultured Gammaproteobacteria bacterium | reverse complement strand
CGGGACTCGCGCCGATGGTGCGCCTGCACGGCACGGTGCCTGATTTGGGGGCCGCGTTGGCCGGTAGCGACGTGTTCTTTTCCTCGTCGCGCTGGGAGGGACTCCCGCTCTCGGTGCTGGAGGCAATGGGACTTGGCTTGCCCGTTGTGTTGAGCGAGGTCGACGGGCACGGCGACATCCTCGCAGCCTGCGCGCAGGGTGCTCAGGGCTACGCGCTCGAGCAGCCCGCGGCGGCTGCTGCCGCACTGCAGCGGCTGCGTGATCCGGCTCTCCGTGCGGGTGCGGGGGCTGCCGCCCGCGACTGCATTGGCAGCTGTTACTCGCTTGAAACAATGCTGCAACAGACTCTGCATGCCTACCGGGCCTGTCTGGAAACCAAACACTAGGACCCTTGACCATGACGCGTATCGATCGACGCAGAATGCTACTCGGCGGTGGTGCCACCATCGCTGCCACGATTGCGAGTGCGGCAACTCTGGCCGCAGTTACCGCGAATCCCGGCGTGCAGCCCGGGGCACCACAGTCGCCGCCAGTTCCGGTGGGATCCGCGCCTGCTAGCGCGCTTGGCCTGTCGGTGTTGCGCTTCGGTGCCGATCCCAGCGGTGAGACCGACTCCAGCGCCGCGTTCCAGAAAGCGGTGGACGCGTGTGGCGATGGCATCCTCCAGGTCCCGCGCGGCAAATACCGCTTCAAGCAGCCGCTGGCGATCACACGTCCGGGTCTCGTGATGGTGGGCGAGAGTTGCCGTGGCGAGCGCACCGCGGGCAGCGTGTTATTCAAGTCGAAGGGTTTCGAGGGTGATGCCTTGATCCGGATCGGCGGCGTCAAGCCCACCGTGAGTGGTGTATCGATCAGTGGGATCGCCATCGATGGCCGCGGACAGCCTGGCGCGGGAATCTATGTCGAGCGCGCGGGCAATGTGGTGCTTTCTTCGATCGTTGTGCATGAAAACCTGGGGTGGGGTATCTGGATCGATGGGGGTTGGCTGTGCTCGCTGCACAACATCGCTGCCAACCACAACGGCACTCCCGGGAAGGCGGCCGTTGGCGGTGGCATCATGTTCTCGAGCAATACCCGCGAGTCGGCCAATTGCCGGCTTTTCGATTCATACTGCAACAAGAATCTCGGTTCCCAGCTGAAGCTCGCGGGAAGCAAATGGCCCAAGCGTGTCGCTAGCCTGACCGTCTGGGGCGGGCAATTCGAGCGGGGAGCCCATGAAGATCCCCTCGTACCCGTCATCGATGTCGAGGCCGCCGACCGCACGACGTTTTTCGGCTGCAATGCCATCCAGCCCAAAGGAAAACCTGCGCCTTGCGTCGCTTTCGGCAGTGGAGGCGGAATGGTGCGCGATGTGTCCTTCATATCGTGCTACTTCCAGTACACCGGCAAGCAGAGCGCGCTGACCGCGAAAGGTCATATCGAGAGCATCGACTTCATCGACTGCCGATTCGGTGGCAAGGCGAAACTCTTTGACTTCGATGAGGCAATCCCCAAAGGGAGCATTTTCTTCAGTCGCCCCGTGGATCTCTCACGTGGAAAAGGGCGCGCGGCGATTGCCCAACCCGCCATGACTCTGGGCTGACCGGGGCTCGCGTGGCGGTTCCCCCGCATCGACTCGGGCGGTCTATAAAGCATGCCGCGATTGCGCGGACGGGCTCGCTCGCGGTGGCCAGCCTGAGCCATGTGCTGGCCATACGCTGGCTTGGCGCGGCGGGTTATGGGGAATACGTGATTGCCGAGGCCTGGGTGTTCGCGCTCGGCGTGCTCGCGCTCTGGGGCAATCACCTCGCGTGCTTCACACTGGCGGAGCAGGAGCGCAGGGCGCTGCCGGCTACGCTGCTCGTCTCCGGTGTCGCCATAATCCTCGCGCTGTGGTGTGTGCAGGCACTGGTGGGGCTGGCGGCTGTCGCGGTCCTGCCGGCGGCATTCCTGCCCGATAACCTGACGCTTGCCATTGCCGGTTTCGCCGTGCTGGGTCTCGCCCTTTACCGCTACATCAGCGAGCTGCTGCGGCTTGCTGTAAGCGTGGAGCTGGCGAATTACTTCAGCGGGCGTGGCACGGGGTTTGTGTCCAGCGCGGCATTCGGACTGTTCGTCGTGGCGCTCGGTAATTCGTCGGTCGGCTTGCACGATGCACGGTCCCTGCTGCTCTGCTATGCGGCTTCGCAGTGGGTCGGTGTCGTTATCGGGCTGGTGCTGCTTGCGCCTGGCCTGCGCGGATCCGCGCCGGGTGATGCGCCTACGTTGTCGGGTGCCGAAACCCGCGCCGCGCTGTGGGAGCGCGGTCGCAGCATCGTGTCGACGCAAGGTTTGCAGCTTGCGATGGGCAACATCGACATCTGGATTCTGGGCGCGCTGGGATCACCGGCGAGCATTGGCATCTACGGACTCGCCAAGCGCTTTGCGAACTGGCTGGTGGTGCCGGCAGGGCTGATCGGCATGTCGGGTCTGAGACAGGCGGTGCGAGAGCATCTGGGCGGTGATCGCATCAGCCGTGCATTCGAGAAGGAATTCCGGTCTGCGATGCGACTGTCCTGGTGCGGCACCGCCGCTATCGTCGCCGTAGCCGCCGTGGTGCCGCTGTCCTGGCTCGCATGGGCGGGCGGGGAAGCGGCGGCCCAGAGCCGTGCGTACTTCGTCGCGCTCGGCCTCGGACAGCTCCTGCGGCTCGCCTTCGGCAACGGTGGCCTGATTCTCACGGCGGCAGGTTTCGAGGCAGAGAATTTCCGTGCGTTTCTCTGTGGCAGCCTGATTGCCCTGGTCGCGGCCCCGTCGCTGATCCCGTGGATCGACGCCTGGGGGGCTGCTGCAGCCTTCTCGCTGGGCAGTATCGCGGCGTCGTTGCTTGTCTCCCGCGCCTGTAGCCGGCGCCTGGGGCTAGACGCCGATCTGTTGCGGCTGTGGCGAGCAGCATGAACCACTCCGTCGACCCCGCCGCTGCAGGCGCTGCCGTGCATACCGGGGCGTCATTGCCCGCACCGCCCGCGTTGCGTGTGGCCATCGTTCATTATTGGTTCGTCAACTGGCGCGGTGGCGAGCGGGTGGTGCGTGAACTACTCGAGATTTTCCCCGGTGCCGATGTCTACACGCACGTCGCCGACCCCGAGTTGCTGCGAAAGCACCTCCCTCACGTCACGGTCCACCAGACCTTCATCGGGCGTCTGCCATGGGCCCGTCGGTTTTACCGCCTCTACCTGCCCCTGATGCCGAAGGCCCTCGAGGACCTCGACATGCAGGCTTACGATCTGATCATCAGTTCCGAATCAGGGCCCGCCAAGGGCATCATCAAGCGACCCGATGCCGTCCACCTCTGCTATTGCCACTCGCCCATGCGCTACATCTGGGATCAGTCGGCCGCCTATCGGCACGAACTCGGTTCGATGCGGGGTTGGCTGCTGGGATGGATGGCGCCGTTCCTGCGTATCTGGGACGTGACCAGCGCGGTGCGGGTCGATCGTTTCATTGCCAATTCGCGTTTTGTGGCGCGGCGTATCGAGTCGTACTACGGCCGGCAGAGCGTGGTGGTCGCGCCCCCCGTCGACCTTGTGGCAGGCGTTGATGTGTCACCCGCAGCCCCGTCGGAGTCGCCGTACTATGTCGTCGCGGGTGAGCTGGTCGGCTACAAGCGTGTGGACCTGGCGATTGCGGTGGCCAACAGGCTCGGCCGACGGCTGGTAGTGGTGGGTTCCGGCGAGCAACTGTCTGCGCTGCAGGCTGTCGCAGGTCCTACGGTGGAGTTCACCGGCCGTGTCAGCGACCCCGATTTTCGTCGCTGGCTAGCGGGGGCGCGTGCCTTGCTGTTTCCCGGACTCGAGGATTTCGGCATCGTTCCCGTCGAGGCGATGGCGAGCGGCACGCCCATCATTGCCTATGCCCGGGGTGGTGCCTGCGATTATCTGCGCGAGGGGGTGAACGGAGTGGGGTTCGACCGTCAGGATGAGGACTCGATCATCGGCGCCGTGATGCGTTTCGAGGCAGCTGAAGCGACCTTCGAGCGCGAAGCTATTTCCGGCAGCGTAGCGCGGTTTTCCGCGGCACGTTTTCGCGCCGCGATCAGCGCTCTGGTGGAAGCCGAAGTGGCGCGACAGGCCGCCCCGGGAGAGAGCATTCTGCCTAGAGAATGAAGTCGCTTGCAGACAACGTCAGGCCCGCCGCGAGGCGAATGTCGAAGTCCGCGATGGCGTCACCGTTGACATCGCCGCGTATGCAGGTCGCAGCGCCGATCTGGAAGACGCGCAATTCGCCTGCCACGCCGTGGAACGCGCTGTTGCCGATCAGAGTGAATGCCTGATCACCCGTGAGGTTCGCGTCGGCGTCGAGCGCGTGGAGGTCCACACGATCCTCGCCGGTCGTGAAATCAAGTATCTGATCGCGGCTGGCGCCCCTGCTCTGGTTGAGCGCGGTATAGCTGAACTGGTCTGCGCCGGTGCCCCCGCTCAGCACATCCGCGCCAGTCCCGCCGACTATCACGTCTGCCGAGGCGGAGCCCACGAGGGTGTCGTTGCCGCCGCCGAGGTCGATCCGCTCGATGCCGCTGGTCTGGATGCCGTGGAGATCCAGCGAATTCGCCGCGCTCGTTCCCACGATCCAGGCGTGCGCATAGCCCGCGCTGCTGATCAGCTGGATGTTGGCGATCGTGTCCAGGCCGATGCGGGCGTAGTCGATTGCTGCCTCGATGCGGTTGCTGCCACTGCCGCCGTCTATGCGGTCCATGGCCGAGGGCTTGCCGATGCGGAACACGTCGTTGCCCGCGCCTCCCGAGAGGGAGTCGTTGCCGGCGCCGCCGAAGATCGTGTCGTCTCCGGTGCTGCCGATGATCGTGTCGTTGCCCTTGCCGCCCTTGATCACGGCGATGCCCACGACCTCGACGCCCGAGAGATCGAGCAGGTCGGCGCCATCGCCCGCGTAGAGCCCTACGTTGCTGAAGCCGCCGCCGCTGATTCGTTCGATGCCGCTGAACGACGAGACCCGGATGATCGTGTCGTTGGCGAGGGCGAGGATCTGGTCGAATCCGGCACCACCATCCACCGTGTCATAGCCGCTCGG
>CAJADV010000038.1 GCA_903938575.1 uncultured Gammaproteobacteria bacterium | reverse complement strand
GGGAAGCTTCCTCGGGATCGTGGTGGCGCTCACCATCGGTCAGGCTTTCCTCAGCCTCATGTACGGTCCGCAGGCGGCGTTGTTCGGCGAGCTGTTTCCGGTGGAGATCCGCTACTCGGGCGCCTCGCTCGGCTACCAGATCGGCGCCATCTTCGGTGGCGCCTTTGCGCCGTTGATCGCGGCTTTCCTGCTCGCGGCGACAGGTAATTCGATGGCGATAGGCGTGTATATGAGCCTGATGTGCGCGGTTAGCTTCATCAGTATCCTGCTGCTCCGGGGAGCGCGCATACACGACTGAAGGTGCGGCGGCAGTGAGCTGGTCCGGGTGTTTCGGTCCGTCTCGCGGCACAATGCGCCGGTGGGCCCGGTTTGCGCGTAGTGCCGGAGCCACCCTTTGCCTTGCCCGGTTTCCGGCCCTGCAAATTCCCGAGAGCCCCCGATGGCCGAATCGTCCGAGATGTGGAAGCAGCGCTACGAGTTCTCCGTCGAGACGCAGGAGCGGCTGGCGCGGGATCACCGCGAACTCGTGCAGCAGTTGGCCCGTGCGCTGAACCGAATATCGCTTGCCTGTGAGGGCCAGGACCCGGCACTGGATGCGGAACTCCAGGGTTTGCGGGCTTTCCTGCGGCTTAAGACGCTTTCCACCGATGTGCTGGCCAGCAAAATCGACGTCGTCGAGGAGAGGCTGCGCGGCCTGGAGCAGCGACAGCGCTTCGGTGACCCACGCGTGCGCGAGGCGCTGGAATTGCTGCTCGGGCAGATAAACGCGGCGAAACCCCCGCGAGACACAGCGCGCGCCGCGGCGAACCTCGCGAAGGAACTGCGTGGCGGGGCGGATGTGGCAGAGCTCCTGCTCCGCGCCCTGGCACTCGGAGCGCGAGCGCGGCAGGCCTTGCCGGTGGCGGGTAACGACGTGGCGGACCCATCCCCTGAGGCCCGCGTTGGTGGGGGCTTTTTCGCCCGTCTGTTCGGCAGACCCACGGCCTCCGGTACGGCCGGCGCGACCGAGGTAGCATCGAGGGCGGAGTCCGTTCCGGACGCCGCCAACAGGGCGCTGGATGCGCTGATCGACATGGTTCCCGCTCCAGCGGCTGATCCCGGCATGCGCGGGCGCTACGAGGCCGCCAAGCTGCGCCTGGCGAGGGGGGTCAGGTGGCCCGAGCTGGTGTCTGCAATTGAGGATATCCGCGTTCTCGCTGGCGCCGCGCTCGCGCGTAGCCGCGACGAGTTCGGCGGTTTCCTCAAAGAGATGAGCGAGCGCCTCGATCGCACCGCCGCCGCGCTCGCCGAGGACGGCGGCGGCACTCTCGCGCGCAGGGGCAGCGCCATCGAACTCGACGCCGTGCTGCTGGAGAGCGTGGGTGCGATCCGTAAGGATGTCGCCACAGCCACCGATCTCGAGCAGCTCAAGCATGAGGTCAGCATGCGCGTCGAGGCGATAGGCACCGCACTGGATAGCTTCCGCGAGCGGGAGGAGCGGTTGCTCGCCGTATCCGAGGCGGCAGCGCGCACGCTGTCCGAGCGGGTCGAGGTGCTGCGCGCGCAGACCGGCGCTGCAGAGGCTCTGCTGGTGGAGCAACGTCGCCTCGCGCTCACTGATCCGCTGACGCAACTGCCCAACCGCGAGGCATTGAATGGCCAGCTCTCCCGGGAGGAAGAGCGCTACCGTCGTTACGGCCGCCCCCTCTCGCTCGCGGTATGCGATATCGACCGCTTCAAGGCGGTGAACGACCGTTACGGGCACGCCACCGGCGACGCCGTCCTGCGGGAGGTTGCGGCATGCCTGCGCGAATCGCTGCGCGAGACCGATTTCGTGGCGCGCTTCGGCGGCGAGGAATTCGTGATACTCCTGCCCGAAACGGCTCCCGAGCAGGCCGCCGGCGCTCTCGACACGGTGCGCATGGCGGTTGCCGCGCGGCGCGTGGAATGCCGGGGTGCCGCGCCGCTGAACGTCACGGTGTCCTTTGGCGTGGCGTGTTTTGGCGAGGGCGATGACGCCGAGCGGGTATTCATTCGCGCCGATGCGGCCCTCTACCAGGCCAAGGGCGCCGGGCGCGATCGCGTGATTGTGTTCGGGGAGGATGCCGCCTCTCCCGGCTGAGCGGCAGTCATCTGGCGGTCATGTCGTTGCCATGGTGCTGTCACGCGTGGCGTGCATCCTGCACGCATGCCATACATTCCGGCTACCCCACTCGCCAGCGCCTTGCTTACCGATGCGAGTTTCGCCTCGGCGACGGATGCAGATTCGGATGCCGAGTCTGTCGCCAGCCTCCGTGTGCGTACGGTGTGGATATCGGATATCCACCTCGGCACGCCAGGTTGCCAGGCCGAGGCGCTGCTCGATTTCCTGCGCCACACCGACTGCGAGACGCTGTTCCTGGTGGGCGACATTGTCGATGGCTGGCAGCTGCGCCGTAACTGGTACTGGCCGCAGGCGCACAACGATGTGCTGCAAAAATTGCTGCGTAAGGCACGCAAGGGCACCCGCGTAATCTACGTGCCCGGCAACCACGACGAATTCGCCCGCGCCTATCTGGGCCACAACTTCGGCGGCATCGATGTTGCCGAGGAGTGGATCCACATCACCGCCGACGGCCGGCGGCTGTGGGTCACACACGGGGACTATTTCGACGGCGTGGTCCAGTGTGCTCGCTGGCTCGCGCTGGTGGGCGACTGGGCCTACACCCTCACACTGCGTCTCAACGTGCAGTTCAACCGCCTGCGGGCGCGTTTGGGGATGCCGTACTGGAGCCTCTCCAACTACCTCAAACAGCGCGTCAAACGTGCCGTGAGCTATGTCTCGGATTTCGAGACCGCGCTTGCCCGCGAGGCGCATCTGCGTGGTCTGGACGGCGTGGTGTGCGGACATATCCACCACGCCGAAATGCGCGAGATCGACGGCATCCTCTACGCCAATGACGGCGACTGGGTCGAGAGCCTGACAGCCCTGTGCGAGCACCCCGACGGACGCCTCGAGATCATCGACTGGTCGGCCGGCAAAACCGCTGCCGGCATCGCGAGCCTGATGGCGCCGGCCGAAACCGCGCGCCTGCAGGCGGCCTGAGGCGCTACAGCTGTATCCGGGTGTCCCGGCGGTCGCGCTCCGGATCAGCAGGCGCACGGCGCATCATCAGCCGCTCACCCATCCGCAGACGGCTGCCCGCGGTGATTCCACCGGCGAGTCGCAGCGACTGCGGCGCGATCACGATGATGGTCGAGCCCTGCTCGAACCAGCCGAGTTCATCTCCTTTCTGGC
This sequence comes from uncultured Gammaproteobacteria bacterium, assembly GCA_903938575.1. Lineage (GTDB taxonomy): Bacteria > Pseudomonadota > Gammaproteobacteria > Pseudomonadales > UBA5518 > UBA5518. Next base: position 10,875 of record CAJADV010000038.1, on the reverse strand, counting down.
AAGCGCTCGCGCAGTCGATCTGACGCGGCCCGTCGTACCCGAGTCCTAGACGACCGGGCACCGCTCGCAGCCGCAAACCGGCCACGCCCACGGCAGCCACGGGCACCAGCAGCAGTGGCGTGTGCTCTGGCTCGCCGAGTCGCAGTTCCAGCACCGCGCGCTCGTTACGGCAATACAACGAGGGCACCCGTCGTACGGCCGGTGGGTTCACGTTCCAGGTGTCGCCGGCAATGTGCGTGACACGCTCGAGCATGCCGTCCGCCGGTGCGTGGAACCGGTGGTACATGCCGGAGCTCAGACGGATCGTCGCGTAAACTCCGTCGCGGCAGCGCTCGGCGAGTGATGTCGAGCCGAGCAGTGCAGAAAGTGTGTAGCGGAGGCCCTTGGCCTGCAGAGCCTCGATGCCTGCCAGTGCGCCGCAGGCCATGATCTGACCGTCACACGGGCTCACGATCGCCCCGGGTGCCATATCCAGGCTGCGGCTGCCCGGGCGCAATTCCCGGGTGAAGCACTCGTGCACGCTGGCGAAATCCGGGCGCAGGGCGTCGGACAGGTCGAGCCCGCCGAAGCGCTGCCACAGCGCGATCGAGGGCCGCACCAACCAGGGCTTGCGGAGACGGCTGTACCAGCCGAGCAGTCGGGTTGCGCCGACGCGCGGTATGCGATTGGTGAGGAGGAAATTGAGCTCCTCGGTCACGGGGGACAGTTGGCGAATCAGTAGCTGTTTCATGACTCTGTCAAATCTCGCTGGTAGAGAAGGTGGCTGAAGCGCCGGCGTCCGGCGCAGTGGAGAGTCTTTCCATGCTCATAGAACCTGCACAGATTGCGATCGCAGCGGCCGCACTGATTTTCGTACCCCTGGTGGCGCAGCGGCTGCGTCTTTCCCTGGCGAAGCATCCCTCGCTCACCGGACATGGACGCATGGCCTCGTGGCTGGCGCGTCGGCTGCCCGGCTACCGCTATGACGCGCTGCGTTTCTTTGCTGTAGATGGGGCGCCGGCGGATATCGCGGAGCGTCGGCGGCGGGCGCTGCAGCGGCTCGGCAAGACGCTGCGCGAGCGCAGCCCGCAGACGCTCGCCGCTACCGCCGAGGCGCGCGAAGGGCTGTCGGATCTGCAGTTCACCTCGGCCTATCGCGTGCCCTTCCAGTTCGTGCCGGTGCTGCGCGAGCACCTGGCGCTCGGTTCCTTCTGGGCGCGCTCCGAGGGAGCCGAACTGGTTGACCTGGACGGCAACCGCTGCATCGATCTCACGGGTTCCTACGGCGTCAACGTCTTCGGCAATGATTTCTACAAATCCTGCATCGACGAAGGCTGGGCACGCACCCGGGATCTTGGTGCGGTACTGGGCGGCTATCACCCGGTCATGCTGGAGAACATCCGGCGGCTGAAGGAAATTTCCGGACAGGACGAGGTCTCGTTCCACATGTCGGGCACGGAGGCGGTGATGCAGGCGGTGCGGCTCGCCCGCTACCACACGCGCAAACGGCGCATCGTGCGCTTCTGCGGCGCCTACCACGGCTGGTGGGGCGAAGTGCAGCCCGGCCCCGGCAACCCGGTACCCACGCGCGACACCCTCACGCTGCGCGACATGGATGCGCGCAGCCTCGGCATCCTGCGCAGCCGCCGCGACATCTCCTGCGTGTTGGTGAACCCCTTGCAGGGCCTTCACCCGAATCGCGCTGCCCCGGGCGATTCCTCGTTGCTCGACAGCGGCCGCAGCGCGGGCTTCGATCGCGCGGCCTGCACCGCCTGGCTGCAAGAACTGCGACAGGTGTGTACCGAGCGGGGCATCGTCCTGATCTTCGATGAGGTGTTCGTCGGCTTTCGCATCGCCCCGGGTGGTGCGCAGGAGTACTTCGGTGTGCAGGCCGATATGGTGACCTGGGGCAAAACGCTCGGTGGCGGTCTGCCCGTCGGGGTTGTGTGTGGCAAGGCCTCGCTGATGCGCCGCTACCGGGATGAGCGTCCGGCCGACATCTGCTTCGCCCGCGGGACCTTCAATTCGCACCCGGCCGTGATGGGCGCGATGAATGTGTTTCTCGAGCGTCTTGCCACACCCGCCGTGCAGGCGGTCTACGCAGGTCTCGACGAGCGCTGGAACGCGCGCGTGGCCGCGTTCAACACACGGATGGAGGCCGAGGGAATCCCGCTGCGCGCAGCGAATATGAGTTCCATCTGGACGCTTTTCTTTACCGCGCCCAGTCGCTACAACTGGATGCTCCAGTTCTACTTGCGCGAGCAAGGTCTGGCGCTCAGTTGGGTGGGGACAGGGCGGCTCATCCTTCCGATCAACATGGATGATGCAACCTTCAGTACCGTAATGGAGAGGATGGTCGGTGCCTGCCACAGCATGAAATCCGAAGGCTGGTGGTGGGATGGAGCGACCGAAAGCAACCGTGATATCCGTCGCAGTGCGCTGCGGGATGCGTTCTTCGGTGTCTGACTGCCGGGCACCTGCGTGCCCGGCAGCGCGGGAGCCCTTCAGTGGCGGAAATGCGGCATCGGGTCGATCAGTTCGCCGCGCAGCAGTGCGACTGGCGCGCGGTAGTACATGCGGATGTCATGGAAGGGATCCGTGACGATCTTGGTGGCCCACACGATGCCCGTCCAGAGCGAATCCTGCTTCGCCAGCTGTAGCACGCGGAAGACCAGTGCCGTGACGCCCAGCCCCAGCCACGCGATTCCCACGTGGTTCACCAGGCCCTGAATATTCTGCGCGGGCTCGATCAGCCCGAAGAGTGAAGGGCTCAGCATCAGGAGCACCGGAATCAGCACCCATGCCGACATCAGCACGATCTTGCGTTTGATGTTGTAGCCGACCTTGATCTCTTCCTTGTGCTCGTCGGTGACCTGGTTCACGTCGTCGTAGCCGCGCGGCTCGAAAAAGAAGTGGCCTGCCTGGCGGCTCACCATCGAGAAACACCAGGCGATGATCGCTGCCAGGGCGGGGTTCACGAACAGCATCACGTAGGCGCAGAGAAAGCTGATCGCGCTGAACAGATGCAGTGTCTGGTTGATACGGCTGTGGTGATAAAAACGGTGGTCGTCCATGCGCTGCGTGTGCAAGGTCTCCATGAATGCGCTCATGCCGTGCTCCCGAGGGAAAGTGGATGGTCCGATACGCGCCCGGCGCACCGTTGACGCCAAAACTGTCACAGGCAGATGAAGGCTCCATGACAGTGCTGCGCTGATTCGGTCATGTGGCTGTCTTAATTTCGCGACACGCTGGACACATGACAAATCATCATGTCTCGTCCGCCGCAGGCTTGCGCTCCAACAAGGGGGTGCAGCGTCTGCACATCGCTCTGGTCACCGAGACCTATCCGCCCGAGGTGAACGGCGTCGCTCTCACCGTGGCGAGGCTCGCGCAGGGATTGCTCGCCCGCGGGCACCGCATGCAGCTGCTCCGGCCACGGCGGGATCGCGATGATGCGCCGTGCGAGGCGGGCATGGACGAGCATCTTCTTCCCGGCTTGCCGATCCCGCGCTATAGCGAACTGCGCATGGGCCTGCCGGCGCGCCGTCGTTTGTTGCGGCGTTGGCGCGTGGCGCGGCCGGATATCGTCCATATCGCCACGGAAGGGCCGCTCGGCTGGGCGGCTCTGCGCGCTGCGCGCGAACTGGGCTTGCCGGTAAGCACCGAGTTCCGTACCAATTTCCATATGTATTGCGGCCACTACGGCATTGGCTGGCTGCAGCCGCTGATCACGCGCTATCTGCGCTGGTTCCACAACACCGCGGACCTCACCATGGTGCCCACCGAGGGCATGCGTCGCGAGCTCGAGGCGCTGGGCTTCGAGCGCTTGCAGGCCGTGGGGCGCGGCGTGGATACCGTGCGCTTCGACCCGCGTCATCGCAGCGCCGAACTGCGCGCGCAGTGGGGCGCTGGCGAGCGCGATCCGGTACTGCTCTGCGTTGGTCGCCTTGCAGCCGAGAAAAATCTCGACGTTCTCCTCGACGCCTGGCGTGGTGTTAAAGAGCGCACGCCCGCGGCACGCCTGGTGCTGGTGGGCGACGGCCCGCTCCGTGCTGCACTCATGCAGCGTTGCCCCGACGCGATATTCGCCGGGCAGCGCAGCGGCGAGGATCTCGCCTGCCACTATGCGAGCGCGGATTTATTCGTGTTCCCGAGCCTGAGCGAAACCTGGGGCAATGTGGTCACAGAGGCTCTGGCGAGCGGGTTGCCGGTGATCGCGTGGAATCGCGCGGCTGCGGCACAACTTCTGCGCACCGGGGAGAACGGGCTAAGGGTGGATTGCGGGGACCTCGCGGGATTCCACGGCGCGGTGGTGCAACTCGCGGAAGACCCCGATGCACTGCGACGCATGGGCGCGATGGCGCGTGCGTGTTCTCTTGGTCTTGGCTGGGAAGGCATCGTGTCCGAGGTCGAGGAAGCGATGGGCGCACTGGGTGCAAGAGCCGCTCAATTGCGCGATGACCGCGGCGGATGTGTGGGCCTGACGTCTGAGCGCTGCGGCACCCTTGGTGTGCGCACCTGATGCCCCCAGGCAGGACTCAGGCATCGACGGACGTTCCACGGGCAGTGCCTTCGTCAGCCGCTGCTGGCCTTTTCTGGCTTGCAGAAAGCATGCTCCGCATCCTTGGATCTCCGATCGCGTTGCGGAAGTGATTCTCAGGTTGCGTAACTATTCGGGCGGCTCCGCGAAGCCCTCACGGGCATGTCCCGATCCGCTTCGCTGTCCCTGACTGTCGCGGCTATGAGCGGCCGATCGGGCGCCGTAAGGACATAACTGGGAAATCCGCATGCAACCCGGTCACATCGCAGGCATCGTCGACCTCGATCGCTAGCTCTTGCACAGCCCCGACCGCGAGGGCTGCCCGGCCGTGCTGCAAAACCGCAACTGCCGCATGTTTTCACCGTGTTCGCCCTGCGCGTGGGATGACGGGAATGGGCCTGCGAGGCTACCCTGCGCCGGAGGCAGTCAATGGCGCGCGGAGGCGTTGCGCCTCAGCCCGGATTGTCCGGCGCACGCGACTGGCTCGAGGTGAAACGCCATGAACCCGGATGCCGACCTCAATTCTGCGGATCTGCGATTCTTCGTGACGGTGGCGCGCGGGAACTCTCTCGCGGCCGCTGCACGCGAACTCGATGTTTCCCGCTCCGCCGTGACGCAGCGCCTGCGCCAACTCGAGGAGCGCCTGAAGTGCGTGTTGATCGAGCGCTCCACCCGGCATTTGCGCCTGACCGAAGCAGGCCAGATCATTCTCGCCCGCGGACAGGCGGTGCTGGACGAGCTCGACAGCATCGCCGAGTCCCTCAGCCTGCGGCGTAAGGTGGTGGGCGGGCATCTTCGCATTGCCGCCCCACTGGGTTTTGGCCGCCGCTATATCACACCCCTGCTGGCCAGTTTCCGTGAGGCGCATCCCTCGGTGCTGGTGAGCCTCACGCTGAGCGATCGCCCCGTCGTGTCAGAGGAAGGCAACTGGGATCTGATCATCCACATCGGCGAGTTGAAGAACTCGTCGCTGGTGATGGTGCGTCTCGCCTCGAACGAGCGTTACCTCTGTGCCGCGCCGTCCTATCTGGCGGCACACGGAGAACCCCTAGATCCGCTCGACCTGCCACGGCATTCCTGTCTCGCGCTGCGCCAGAACGATGAAGACGTGACGCTCTGGCGCTTCATCGACGAACAGCACAACTCCGTTCCCGTGCGCATCACGCCCACGATGTCGAGCAACGACGGTGAGGCTGTCCGGACGTGGGCCTTGCAGGGCCTCGGGCTCATGGTGCGTTCGGAGTGGGACGTCGTTGAAGACCTGCGTCTTGGCCGGTTGCAACGCGTATTGCCGAAGCTGCGGATGCCCCCGGCCGATGTGGTGGCGCTGCTCGGCAAGCGCGGTGGCCGCTCGGCCCGGGCAAATGTTTTCCTGTCGTTATTGCAGGAGCGATTGAAACCCGTTCCGTGGCGCCGCGGTGCGGTTGCCCTGGCGGGGAGCTGAACGCGGCTTCATGGCGGCTGTCGTCCTGACGGTAGTCCGGCAGCATGCCGGTGCTGGCGGGTGTCAGCGCAGCATCCGGCCACCGCTCTTCAGCACTTCCCCACCTTTCATCACGAAATTCACAGATTGCAGCACTCTGATGTCCTGCAGGGGATTTCCGCTCACGGCCACTATGTCCGCGAATCGGCCTGCCTGTATCGAGCCTATGTTTTCGCCGCCGTCCACGAGTTCAGCGGCGTTTATGGTCGATGCGAGGATGGCGTCGCGCGGTGTCATCCCGGCGGCCACCATCAGCGCGAACTCCTCCGCCTTGTTGCGTTTTCCGGAAGCGCCCTGATCCGAGCCGAGTGCGATCTTCACGCCGGCTGCATAGGCTGTCGTGACGTTCCTTGTCATGACGGGCACTACGGCCTTGGCTTTTTCCGCAACCCCTGGTGGCAGCGAGGCGGGCGCGTCGGTCGCTTGCCGGAGCACCACGTCTCCGACCAGCAGCGTGGGCACCAGGAATGTGCCGTGTTTCTTCATGAGGCTGTATGTCCCGGCGGTCGCGTAGGTGCCGTGCTCCACCGAGTCGACGCCAGCGATGACAGCAGCCTCTATGGCGTTGGTGCCGTGCGCATGTGCCGCCACCTTCATGCCGAGCGCATGCGCGGCATCCACCGCAGCCTGCATTTCGGGAGGCGACATCGTCATGGCCTGCGGGTCGTCACCGATCGAGGTCACACCGCCGGAGGGATAGATCTTGATGACGTTTGCACCGTTCCTGTGGTGTGCCCGCACCAGTGCAACCACCGCATCCGGTCCATCGGCGACGGTGCCCGCCCGCCCGTCGAAACTGATGTCCGGTCGCGCGCCATTGGCCGGATCGGAGTGCCCGCCTGTGGGGCCGATGGGCTGCATCGAACTCCAGATGCGGGGGCCTACGATTTTACCGGCGGCGATGCCGCGGATGAGTGCGGGAGCGGTGAGCGGTCCTGAGCCGAGGTCGCGTACGCTGGTGAAACCGGTCTCTATCTCGATGCGCGCGTTGATGACTGCATTGACGATCGCGTCGCCCTCTGTGAGCACGAAGCGGTTGATGGGTTGACGCTCGCCGGTGCTCGAGATGTGGTCGTGGCTGTCGATGAATCCGGGCAGCACCGTCTGGTTCCGGAGGTCTATCACCTCGGCATCTGTTGCGGTCATGTAGCCCGCGACCACGGCGGCGATGCGATCGCCCCTGATGATGACGGACATCTCCTTGCGTGGTGGCCCCTCCGTGCCGTCAATCAGTACGCCGGCGTGGATCACGGTGTCACGCGCGTAAGCCGCAGCCGCCATAAGCGGGTACATCAGGCTGATCGCAGCGATAAAGGCCGTGGCGCGATTGTGCGAACGCAGTCTGCGGAGTGTCACGGAGCATCTCCTGTGGATGATGGCAGCGGCGCACTCTGTCCGCCGTGCGCGCGTGAAGTCAAATCCGTTTTTCAGCTTGATGCCGTGCGTTAAGTCCAGCCAGAACACAGAGTGAAGCGCCGCTCGACTACCCCGCGTCATGGTGCGGGGTGATCATGCCAGGGAGTGTTAAACCGGAGAAACACCATGAGTCGGAAACATCAGATCATGCCGATGGCATTGGCGATCGGCATGTCTGCGTCGGCGCTGGCGCAGGTACCAACAGACGGGCCTGCGGCGTCCATCGAGGAATTTTTCGTGACCGCTACCCGTCGCGAGGAATCCCTGATGAAGGTTCCGGTCAGCATCAGCGCCTACTCGCAGGCGCGCATGGATGCGCAGGGCATCAAGTCCATCGACGACATCGCGCGTTTCACGCCGGGCCTGACGTTCGCGCCCTCGTCTGACGGTCTGACCAGTTCCATCGCCATACGCGGTGTCGCCAGCGGCGTCGGCGCGTCCACCACGGGGGTCTACATCGACGACACGCCAGTGCAAGTGCGATCCGGCACCGGTGTCGTTACCGAGAACATGTATCCCCAGGTATTCGATCTCGAACGCGTCGAGGTGCTGCGGGGCCCGCAAGGGACCTTGTTCGGCACTGGATCGATGGGCGGCACGGTGCGATTCATCACGCCGGAGCCCAGCCTCGACACCTACTCCGGATACGCTCGCGCGGAATACGGCGTGCAGGATAGCGGTGAGCCAGGCAGCGAGATCGGCGCCTCGGGTGGCGGCCCGATCGTTCCCGGGAAATCCGCGTTCCGTGTGAGCGTGTTCTACTCGGATGCCGGCGGCTACGTGGACCGCAAGCCTTTCGATGGCTCTTCCAACACAGACAAGGACATCAACTCCGAAAAGACCACCGCGCTGCGCGCCGCCCTCAAGTTTGCGATCGGGGACGACATCACGGTGAAGCCCTCGATTTTCTATCAGCGCAAGCGCAGGAACGACGGCTATTTCTGGGAATCACTCTCGGACGAAGACAGCCAGGACTTCAGCACCGGCTGGGACCAGAAACAGCCCGGTACCGACGAGTTCACGCTGCCGTCACTGAACATCAACTGGGAGCTAGGTGGCGCGGATCTGGTCATCAACAGCTCCTACCTTGATCGCGACCTTGAGCGCGATTCCGACTACTCGACATACCTCTGGTTCGCGCTGGTGGGTGATCCCACCCCGACGGATCCAGTTGCCGATTACCGCGCCGTCTCCCGGGCCGGTGTGCGCCAGAAGTCCTGGACGCACGAACTGCGTTTGCAGTCCACGGACGACAGCAGCGCGCTTAAGTGGGTGGTTGGCGCGCTGTACCAGTCCTCGCGCCTGCAAACCGACCAGTACGTCACCGACCCTTTCCTGCCGCAGCTTTCGCTCGATGTCTACGGCGCGCCGATCGAGGACATCTTCGGTGTCGGGCTCAGCGATGGCATTTACAGCGCCACTATCGACCAGACGGCAAAAGACGAGCAGAGCGCCTTGTTCGGCCAGATCGACTACGCACTGACGGACGCACTCACGCTCACCGTGGGTGCGCGGATTGCGCGTACCACGCTCGATTTCGATCGGGAATTCGGCGGCCCCTTGCTCTGCGTGGACTGCGATGGATCGGTAGAGACCACGGGCGGCAAGACGCCTTCTGCGCATCCCTTCACGCCCAAGGTCGGCCTGTCGTGGGAGCCCGACGAGAACAGCATGTACTACCTGTCTGCTGGCAAGGGTTTCCGCGTGGGCGGCGTGAACAACCCCTCCACGGCAACGGATCGCCCCGGCTGCCCGGGCGGCCTGCAATCACCTGAGACCTACGATTCCGATGAGCTATGGAGCTACGAGATCGGTGCCAAGAACCAGTTCGCTGATGGCCGTATCCGCACGCAGGCCGGTGTCTTCTACATCGACTGGAAAGACATCCAGCAATCGGTGTCAGCGAACGGCTGTTTCACGTCCACGTACAAGGACAACCTCGGCAGCGCGGAGGTGAGCGGCTTCGATGTCTCGGCCGAGTTCCTGCCGATGGAAGGGCTCTCCATCGCAGTTTCCGGCGGATACACGCGTGCACGCTATTCGGAAACGGCCCTCGGTGCGCCGGCAAGCGGCACCGGCATCCCGGCCATCCTCGCCGAAGATGGCGATTCGCTCGGTGTATCGCCGTGGAACGCAACCCTCTCGGGCGAGTACGAGTTCGTTGCGTGGGGGCAACCGTCCTACGTCCGGGTCGACTACAGCTACACGGGCAAGGACAAGGACGAAACCCCACAGCGCAACCCCGCAAGTTCCACCTACGACCCCGATCTGCGCGCCGATCCGGCCATCATCCGGCTCGATGCGCGGCTTGGCATGCGCGTGGAGGCCTTCGACATCTCGCTCTTCTGCCGCAACATCCTGAACGAGACGCCCTCGCTCGGGCGCATGCACGACGGCCTTGGAGATCCGCTCTACTTTGCCGTCACCACGAGGCCGCGTACGCTGGGCCTTACTGGCACCTACCGGTTCTGAGGACACACATGCTGCGCAGCGTATTGGCGGGCTTCTTCTCTGGTCTTGCACTGCTTGCGCAGCCGGTTTTCGCAGGTGCCGATGCCAGCACTTTCGCGCCGCGTGCGGTCACGCAGCAGGGGCCGGTCGAGGGCGAGGCGGTGGGCAAGGTGCTCGCGTTTCGCGGCATTCCCTATGCGGCGGCTCCCGTCGGGGCGCTTCGCTTTCGTGCGCCGCAACCGCCCGCCATGCGCGAGGGTGTGCTGTCGGCGCTGGATATGAGTCCCGCCTGCCCGCAGCTGATCGACGCCGACCTCACCGAGAACAACCACGCCATGATGGCGGAGGACTGTCTCTCGCTGAATGTCTGGACGCCCGGCACCGACGCACGCAAGCGGCCGGTGATGGTGTGGATCCACGGCGGCGCCTACGTCGTGGGTTCGGCGCGCAACACCGCCTACGACGGCGCGCGGCTCGCGGCGCGCGGTGACGTGGTCGTGGTGTCGATCAACTACCGTCTCGGTGCCTGGGGATTCCTCGCGCTCGCTGACCACGGCAGTGCGTATGAGGGGAGCGCGAACGCCGGGCTTCTCGATCAGCTTGCAGCCCTTCGCTGGGTGCGGGAGAACGTGTCCGCGTTCGGAGGCGATCCGCAGAGCGTAACGATTTTCGGCGAATCGGCGGGTGCCTCCAGCGTGGGCGCGCTGCTGTCGATGCCGCAGGCGGCGGGCCTGTTTTCGCGTGCGATTCTGCAGAGCGGGCTGCCGTCGAACCAGACGCCGAAGGCCTACCTGCGCAGCAAACGCCTCGCTGCGGAATTCCTGACGCTCCTCGGCGCGGCATCGCCCGCGGAAGTCGAGGGCCGGTCGATGCAGGATCTGCTGGAGGCGCAGGACGCGTTGTTCACGTCGCACAGCGATCTGGGTACCTTCGGGCCCGTCGTCGATGGCATCACACTGAAAGAGCCGCCCTTCACCGTGGTGTCGGAGGGAAGGGGCAACCGTGT
>CAJADV010000037.1 GCA_903938575.1 uncultured Gammaproteobacteria bacterium | reverse complement strand
GGTACTCGCGGTAGGCACGCGAGAAGGTGCGCCGGTAGCATTGCCCGGTGGTGGTTTCGCGCGGGATGCCGCCGGCGGCATCGTAATCCCCCGGCTCGAGGTCGATGGCATGCGGGAGGCCGCTCTGCTTGCCGGCGCGAATTTCCACGAAATCAGCATGGATGACTCCGACCTCACAGCACTGCTACCCGCCGGAATCGCGGCTAACCCCGATCTGCGCGTCGGCGCCGAACGCGTCTACGACCAGTGGAAAGACCGCGCGCCGTGGCTCGCGCTCGCCCTGCTTCCGCTCGCCGCCTTGGGCTTCCGGCGCGGCTGGCTGCTCCTGCTGCCGCTGTGCCTGTCGCTGCCGGCGCCACGCGCCATGGCGCTGGAGTGGCAGGATCTCTGGCTGCGCAAGGATCAACAGGGAGCGCAGGCTCTCGCCGCCGGCGATGCTGCACGTGCGGCACAGCTCTTTCGTGATCCTGCCTGGCGTGGCAGCGCCGAATTCCAGGCCGGCAACTGGCAGGCGGCCGCGGATTCCTTTGCCGCCGGTGAAGGAACAGACGCCGATTACAACCGCGGTAATGCCCTGGCGCGCGCCGGCAAGCTCGAGGATGCACTGGCAGCCTATGACGCCGCGCTCGCAGCCCAACCCGACATGGAGGATGCGAAAGCAAACCGCCAACTGGTCGAGGATCTGCTTCGGCAGCAGCAATCCTCACCGCCGCAGCAGCAACCCTCACAGGACAGCAAGGCGGGCGAAAAAGGACAGCAATCGGCCGGACAGGACGGCAAGTCCGCCAACGATCCTTCGCAAAAACCTCAAGATCAGCAGTCCAAATCCGATTCGCAGGATGGGCAATCGGGCGAGCAATCCGGATCTGGGAATCCCGCCTCGGAGCAGGCGCAGAACGACGCCAAGCCGCGGCAATCCGAGCCCGCCAATACCAGCAAAGACGATGCAAACTCATCCAGGGCTGACGGTGCGACGCAAGATGAAAAGGGCTCAGCCACCGATCCAAAAACGGGACGCGCAGTGCCCTCAGGCAAAACGCAGGCCGGCAAGTCAGACAAAGCAGATGCCAAGGTTGAGGGCGAGTCTGCCGGCGAGACAGAAGCCAATCAGGCAGTGGAACAGTGGCTGCGGCAAGTACCCGATGATCCGGGAGCACTGCTGCGGCGCAAATTCGAGTACGAGGCCGCCCAGCGGGCCGCAGGAGAGAACCGGTGAGAGCGCGCATTGCCTGCTGTATCGCCGTCCTGCTCGGCCTGCACTCCCTGCAGTCGCTCGCGACGGTCACCGCCGCCACCGACCGCAGCAGCCTCAGCGAATCGGAGACCTTCGAATTGCGGCTGCGGGTCGATGGCGCATCAAGCGCAGACCAGCCAGCGCTGGAGCCTCTCAAACAGGATTTCGAGATCCTCTCTACCAGCCGCAATCACCGCATCAGCCTCTCGCAGACAGGCACCGAGTCCTTCACCGAATGGGTGGTGGTGCTCATGCCCCGGCGGGCGGGCACCCTGCAGATACCGCCAGTCCAGGTCGGTGCGGAATCAAGCGAAGCCCTGATGATCCGCGTGGATACCGACCGCTCACCGGGCCACACATCGTCAGGCGATGTCAGCCTCGAGGTGATACCCGACACCACCTCCGTACACGTCCAGGAGCAGCTGCTGGTCACCGTGCGACTGATGCATGCGGTGAACCTCGGTCAGGGGGCAGCACTGACCGAGCTCGAGATCCCGGGAGCCGTGGTGCGCAAGTTGGACGAAGGCAGTCATGAGCAGTTGATCGAGGGGCGACGTTTTGGCGTGTTCGAGCGGCGCTACGCCGTGTTTCCCCAGAAAAGCGGTGAACTGCAGATCCCCTCGCTTCAATTTCAGGGCAGCACGGGCGGTGATTCCTGGTTCGACCGTTTCGATAACGGAGCCCGGAAACTGCGGCTGCGATCGGCGGCGAGAACGCTGCAGGTGCTGCCGCCCGAAGGCAACACGACGCCGTGGATACCGGCACGTTCGTTCAGCATCGTCGAGACCTGGGATCGCAGCCCCGAGCATCTGCGGGTGGGCGAGTCGGCCACGCGCATGCTCACGATCACAGCAGACGGGCTGACCGGCGCGCAGATTCCGCCGCTCGCCGATCCCGATTTGTCAGGACTGCGTTTCTATGCGGACCAGCCCGAGCTGACGGATGCCGCAACAACCGATGGCATCACCGGCACGCGGATCCAGCGCGTGGCCGTGATACCCCAGCGCTCGGGTGATATCGCGTTTCCGGAGCAGCGCGTGCGCTGGTGGGACAGCGTGCACAGCCGCTTTGAAGAAGCACTGGTGCCAGCAAAAATCATTCGCGTCCTGCCCGCCTCCGGAGCCGCCACTCCCGCAGCGCCGCCAACAGGCGCTCCGGATCAGGCACAGATCGCGGCCGGCAGCGCGCAACCACCAATCTCCCCACCCGTCGCAGGCCTCACTGTCGATGCGTCGCGCGCAACATCATCCCGCCTCTGGATGGCAGCTACCGGAGCGAGCCTGCTGCTCGCCGCTTTCTTTGGTGTGCAATGGCTGCGGCTACGACGCCACGTGACAGCACATGGACACGCTAACGCTGCACCGGCAAACGCGGCTCATGCCAGCGAAAAAGCCGCCTTCGCGGCACTCGAACACGCCTGCAATGCCGGCGATGCCGCATATGCGGCCGAGCATCTGCTCAGGTGGGGACGCGCACGGTGGACAGCGAAACCGCCGCACTCGCTGCCGGAAATCGCGAGGCTCATCGCGGAGCCGGAATTCGTCGCAGCACTCGACTCGCTGATGGCAAGCCGATTTTCGGCTAATCAGGACGCGTGGAACGGACGCACCCTGCTGGGTGCCATCCGCAAACACCGGCCCGGACAGAATCAGCGCTCCAGACAGGATGCAGCGCTGGCGCCCCTCTACCCCGGCCCTGCAGGCACTGCGCTCAAGCGTTGAGCGCGGCGATCCGCGCCTCGAGTTCGACGCGACCCTCCGCACCCGCCATCACCACGATCACGTGGCCAGCCTCGACCCGGAAATCGGCATCGGGGTTGAACATCCACTGGTCCTGCACCCGCAGGGCAAGCAGAAGATAGCCCGGGCCATGCAGGCGCAACTCCGACACGGTCCGGGGCATGAAGCCCTGCGGCACCCTGAATTCCTCGACCCGCAGACCACCATCCGAGCGCAGCATCTCGTCGAGAAAATTGACCACGTTGGGCCTGATCATCGCGGAAGCGATCCGCATGCCGCCGGTGAAATCCGGCGAGATCACGTCATCGGCTCCTGCCTTGCGCATCTTTGCAATATTGCGCACCTCGTGCGCGCGGGCCACCACGCGCACGCTGGGGTTCAGCTGCTTGGCGGTGATCGTGATCATGAGGTTGCGTGAATCATCACCGGTGACGGCAAACACGCCAGCAGCGTCTTCGATGTCGGCGGCCTCGAGCAGGGCGTCATCGGAGGCATCACCGTGCAGGAACAACAGGTCGGAAAAACTGTCACGGTGTTCTTCGAAACGTACGGGATTGGCATCAATGGCCACGAACGCGCGCCCCGTCACCTGGAGTTCGTAGGCGGTGTTGCGGCCCACCCTGCCGAAGCCGCAAACGACGTAGTGGCCTTTCAGCTTGCGGATCCGCTTTTCCATACGACGTCTCCGGAGTGTCTGGTCGAGGTCTTTCTCCAGAAAGAAAACTGACAGACTGGTGAAAAGGAACGTG
>CAJADV010000036.1 GCA_903938575.1 uncultured Gammaproteobacteria bacterium | reverse complement strand
GCCGCACCCGAGCGCTCGGCGAGACGCTGCACTTCATCGGCCACCACCGCAAAACCGCGCCCCGCATCGCCCGCCATGGAGGCCTGGATCGCGGCGTTCAGCGCGAGGATGTTGGTCTGATCGGAGATGTCGTTGATCAGCGACACGATATCGCCGATCTCCTGCGAGCTCTCGCCCAGACGCTTGATGCGCTTGGATGTCTCCTGAATCTGCTCGCGGATGGTGTCCATGCCGCCGATGGTGTTCTGCACCACCTGGGAGCCGGTCTTGGCGAGCGCCACGGAGCGGTCAGCCACCGAGGCGGACTCGGCGGCGTTGGACGAGACCTGATCGATGGTGATGGCCATCTCGTTGATGGCAGAGGATGCACCGACGATCTCCTGGGCCTGGTGCTCGGCGGCCTCGGCCAGGTGCAGCGCCGTGGCCTGCGTGTCCTCGGCAGCATTGGAGACGTTGCGCGAGGTGTTGTTGATGGAAGAGACGATCGCGCGCAGCTGATCGATGGTGAAATTGATGGCGTCCGCGATGGCGCCGGTGAAATCCTCGGTAACGGTGGCCGTGGTGGTGAGGTCACCGTCGGCAAGACCTGCCAGTTCGTCCAGCAGGCGCAGGATGGCCTGCTGGTTGCGCTCGTTCGTCTGTGCTGTCAGCTCCAGCCGGCGGCGGGCATTCAGCGAGAACTGCACGCCGAGCATCACCAGAGCAATCACGATCAGCACACCGAGGATCAGAGCGGATGTGGTGTTCAGCGTGCGTTCGCTGCCGAATGCGTTGATGCGCTCCGAGACACCGCTCATCGCACCGGAGACCTTGGGGGATGCACGGGAGATCGTCTCGGAGGCGCCCCGGGCCTGCTCGAGGTCCGGTGCGGCATCGGCGATGCGCTGGCGGCTGCCAAGCACGGGACTCATCAGCGCGTCGATCTCGCGCAACGTGGCGCGAGCCTCGCTGCTCAGCGCGGGCATCGCGCCCAGGTCCGCGATTGCCGCGAGGAATTTCGAGGCATCGTCATCGAACTGTCGGGCGGCATCGCCGGCGCCGCTGCCGCGCAGCATACGCTCGATGTTGCGGCCGATACGCTCGGCAATGAACGACTGGCGCTCGGCCAGCACGATGGCGCGCGCCGGCGCACCGCCTGCACTCAGCGACTCGACGATCCGCGCGGATCGCTCCTGTACCTCCGGTATGGCCGCGGCCAGCGATGCCGAGGCATCGGCGAGCACGGCGATGCTCTGCTCGCGCTCCGTGATGATGGTGGCAGCCGTGTCTACCTCAGCCCAGGCACTGGCGAGGGTCGTGAGCTGGTCGGCGAGCAGATCGCGCGGTGAGGGCAGATCATCGCGCCCGTTGGCCAGCACACCGATATCGGTGTTGAAGTCCCGGCGCGCCTTGTCGAGCACGGGGAAAGCGTCCTTCTGCCCGGCGACGGCCTCGCGCGCACTGGCGTCCGCTCGCTGCGCGGCCACCCGCAGGTTGGAGACGACCCGTTGATAGCCCGCGTCATGGCCGGCATCCCGGAAGATGGTGATCAGGTTCCAGACGAAGGCAAGGATGGCGATGCCGAGCACCCCACCCCAGACCATCGCCGCTTTGCCTCCCGGCAGACTGCCACCGAGACGCTTCTGGCCGAATTTCATTGACGCATCCTCTTTGCCCAGATGGCACACAAGCCGTATTCACGCCGGCACACTTTCAAAGCGCCGCGTCCAGGAATCGGTTATCGGCCAGAAGTCGCGAAGGACGGAATACCACCCACTCGCCATCGGCCGAACCGTAGATGCCTTCCAGCAAGGGCTGCAGGCCCTCGTGGACCTGCGGGGCCTCGCCCCGGTAGGCATCTGCGGCAAAATGCTTGAGCCCGTAAACCTCGTCGATGATTAACCCGCAGTACATGTCCCCGGCCTCCACCACCACCGCGCGCTGTCCCCGCCAGGGCGGTGGCGATGGCAGACCAAGCCAGGCGGTAACGGAGACCACGGGCATCAGGCGGCCGCGGACATTGGCCAGGCCGCGAATCCATGGCTGCACCCGCGGCAGGCGGGTTAGCGGGGGCAGTATCAGGATTTCCGTGACCTCGCCCATGGGCGCGACCAGTTGCTGGCCTAAAAGCGAAAACCCCACGCCCGTCCAGTGCGGCTGGATGCGCAGCTGCGACCGTGCTCCCTCGCTGCCGCTCTGGGCACGAGCGGCCATCTGCAGCAAAAGGGGAAAGGCGCCGGCAAGTTCCTGCGGCATGGGCAGGCCTCAGTCCGGCTTGCCGTCGAGAACCTGACGTATCGTCTGCAAGAGCAGGCGCTCGTCGATAGGCTTGGTGAGGTAGGCGCGCGCACCTTGGCGCATGGCCCAAACGCGGTCGGTCTCCTGGCTCTTGGTGGAGACCATGACCACGGGGATCGAGGCGGTATCAGGGTCCCGCGCCAGCTGGCGGGTGGCCTGAAACCCGTTCAGGCCAGGCATGACCACGTCCATCAATACGAGATCCGGGTGACGGTCTCGCGCCAGACTGAGTCCCTGATCCGCATTCTGCGCGTTCAGGACCTCAAACCCATTGCGCTTGAGGATCTCGGTCAGCGCGAACGTCTCGGTTGGCGAGTCGTCGACGATCAGAACCACACTTGGCATGCCGGTGACCCCGCGTGAGACCGTCAGGCCGCAGGCTTGACGTGCTGTTGTATGGCATCCAGCAGTTCGTTGCGGCTGAAGGGCTTGGTGAGATACTGGTCGGAGCCCACGATGCGGCCCTTGGCCTTGTCGAAAAGACCATCCTTGCTGGAGAGCATGATCACCGGCGTGGACTTGAACTCGCTGTTGTTCTTGATCAGAGCGCAGGTCTGGTAGCCGTCGAGCCGCGGCATCATCACATCCACAAAAATGATCTGGGGCTTGTGGTCGGCGATCTTGGCAAGCGCATCGAAGCCGTCCTCGGCGGTGATGACCTCACAGCCCTCCTTCTGCAGGAGCGTCTCGGCGGTGCGCCGGATGGTCTTGCTGTCGTCGATGATCATGACCTTGAGACCGTTCAGGCTCTGTTCCATGCCGAGACTCCTCCCCCTGCGATGCCGGCGGCCGGCAGGCCACGGCTGGATGCGCTGCGCGATTGCAGTACGGACGCCACACCTGTCCATCTGGTATGGTTTCCAAGCGCAATTATTAGACCATTGCGTCGTGGAAATACAGCGTCGTCTGCAAAAATCGGGGGTTGATCGATGAGTGTCCGTCTGGGTGTGGTGATGGATCCCATCGATGCGATCAGTTTCAAGAAAGACAGCACGCTGGCGATGCTGTGGGCCGCGCAGGACCGTGGCTGGGAGCTCTGGTACATGCGGCAGGAAGACCTGTTCCTGCACGATGGACCGCGCGCCAGGATGCAACCGCTAAAGGTTTTCCGCGATGCCTCGCGGTTCCATGAACTGGGCCCGGCGGCCGACCATCCGCTTGGCGGGCTCGACGTGATCCTGATGCGCAAGGATCCTCCCTTTGATAACGAGTACCTGTATTCAACGCATGTGCTCGAGGCCGCGGAAAATGAGGGCGTGTTGGTGGTTAACCGCCCGCACTCGCTGCGCGACTGCAACGAGAAGCTCTTTGCCACGCAGTTCCCCCAGTGCTGCCCGCCCCTGCTCGTGAGCCGCTCCGCCGAACGCCTGCGGGCCTTCCAGAAGGAGCACCGGGACGTGGTGTTCAAGCCCTTGGATGCCATGGGAGGCACGCTGGTGTTTCGCGTGCGCGAGGGCGACCCCAATCTGAGCGTCATTCTCGAGACGCTGACCGGGCACGGAACGACCACCATCATGGCGCAACGCTACATCCCCGAGATCGTGGATGGCGACAAGCGCATCCTGATGATCGATGGCGAGCCCGTGCCATACGCCCTGGCGCGTATCCCGGCGGTGGGCGAGACACGTGGCAATCTGGCGGCAGGCGGCAGTGGCGAGGCGCGACCGCTCACCGAGCGTGACCGCTGGATATGCTCCCAGGTTGGTCCGGCGCTGCGCGAACGCGGTCTGCTCTTCGTGGGGCTCGATGTGATCGGCGATTACCTGACCGAGATCAACGTGACGAGCCCGACCTGCATCCGGGAGATCGACAAGGCCTTCGGCACCGACATTGGCGGGCAGCTCATGGACTGCATAGCCGCGCGCCTGGGGCGCTGAGACGCGGCATGGCGGGTCGCTACGCGGGCGAGGCCACAGCCGACCGGCTTAGCTTCGGCGTGCTGGTGGCGCTGGCAGTGCACGCGGGCGTGATTCTGGGCATCGGTTTTTCTGCCCCCGAGCACGAGGCGCCCGCTGCCGCACTCGAAATCACGCTGGCGCCTTTCCCCAGCGAGGCGCCCGACGAGCATCCGGATTTTCTCGCCGCGGCCAACCAGCGCGGTAGCGGTGAAGCCGCTGATCGCATCGAGCCCCGGGCCGCGCTCGCGCCATCGCGGCCGGCGCAGGCGGCAGAACCGGTTCCACGGGAAGCCACGCCGAGCCCACTCCAAACCACCACCATGGACGCCGCGATTACAGCGCTGCACTCGTCCTCGAAACTGGACGTCGGGCGAGAGCAGGCGCCGCCTGCCGCGACTCCAGCCAGCGGAAGCGCCAGGGCCGAACCCGCTTCCACGACCGAAATCGCCTCGCTGATGGCCAGACTGGACGAACAGGCACGCGCCTATGCACGCCGTCCACGCGTGCAGCGGATGACCTCGGCATCAACGCGGGCCACCGAGGACGCGGCTTATCTGCTCGCCTGGACCGAGCGCATCGAGTCGGTCGGCAACCGCAACTACCCGCCCGAGGCGCGCAGCCGGCGTATCTATGGCGATCTGCGTCTGCTGGTTGCCGTGCGGGCCGACGGCGGCGTGGCGGAAATCAGGGTGTTGCAGTCATCGGGCTACCCGGTGCTCGACAGTGCGGCCATTCGCATCGTGCGTCTGTCGGCACCTTTCGCGCCCTTCCCGCCGGAGCTGCGCAAACGCCACGACCTGATCGAGGTCATCCGCACCTGGCAGTTCCGGGCCAATCGACTGAGCGCGAGCGAGTGACCCACGCTTGCACGGCCGGCGCGCAGGGTCGCAGAATGACGCCATGCCGGACTCCTTGCGCAACCAATTCCTGATCGCCATGCCCGGCATGGAAGATCCCAACTTCGCACACAGCATCACCTACCTCTGGGAGCACTCGGAGGAAGGAGCGATGGGGCTCGTCATCAACCGCGCCCTGGACCTCTCATACGACGAGATCTTCGACCAGCTCGATATCGGGGATTTCACACCTGGCAACCCCTCCAGAGTCCTCTCAGGTGGCCCCGTGCGGACCGATCGCGGCTTCGTCTTGCATCGCAACACGGAACAGCAGTGGCACTCCACGCTGCCGCTCAGCGAGGAGATCAGCCTGACCACCTCGCGCGACATCCTCGAGGCCATGGCGCGCGGCGAGGGCCCGCAGGATGTACTAGTCGCGCTGGGCTATGCGGGCTGGGGCCCGGGGCAACTCGAGCGCGAGATTGCCGAGAACGCCTGGCTCACGCTGCCGGCGCTGCCCGCGATACTTTTCGATGTGCCGATAGAACGGCGCGCCCATGCGGCGGCGCTGCACTTCGGTATCAATCTGGATCTACTCAGCAGCGTGCACGGCACGGCCTGAACGACGATGGCGGGCATTGTCATTGCCTTCGATTTCGGGCTGCGGCGCATTGGTGTCGCCGTGGGTAATGGCATCACCCGAACTGCGAGCGCGCTTGCGCCACTGGGCGCGCGCGACGGCAATCCTGACTGGGAGGCCATCCGGCGTTTGCTCAAGGAATGGCGACCCGAGCAACTGCTGGTGGGGCTGCCGCTCAACATGGACGGCACCCCGAGCGAGATGAGCGCGCGTGCCGAGCGCTTCGCGCGCCGGCTGGAGGGGCGTTTCGGCTTGCGTTGCGCGCTGATGGACGAGCGGCTCAGCAGCTTCGAGGCCCGGGGCCTGATCGCCGATGCACAAGCCGATGCCTCTACCGACAGTGTGGCAGCCTGCCTGGTGCTGGAGAGCTGGCTGGGACGCAAAGACCCTCAGCCGGGCTGAAAATCAGCGCTTGGTGTAAAGCTGGCCCTTGTCTTTCTCGTCTTCGATGGACAGTGAGGCGCCGCGCCCCATGCCACCGGAGTGCGTCCCCATCTTGATCATCAGGCGCAGGTTGTTCTGCGAGTCGGCATACGCCAGCGCGTGCTCGTAGGAAATGATGCCGTCCATGTAGAGCTGGTAGAGAGCCTGGTCGAAGGTCTGCATGCCAAGCTCGGTAGAGCGCTCCATCAGCTCCTTCAGCGCATGCACCTCGCCTTTGCGGATGAGGTCCGAGACCAGCGGGGTGTTGATCAGAACCTCGATCGCGGCACGCCGCCCCAGCCCGTCAACGGTGGGAATCAGCTGTTGGGCGATGAAGGCCCTCAGGTTGAGCGAGAGGTCCATCCAGAGCTGGTCACGCGCATCGGCGGCGAAGAAGTTCTGGATGCGATCCAGCGCCTGGTTGGCGTTGTTGGCGTGCAGCGTGGCGAGGCACAAGTGGCCCGTCTCGGCGAAGGTAATCGCATGCTGCATGGTGTCGCGCGAGCGGATCTCCCCGATCAGGATCACGTCCGGGGCCTGACGCAGCGTGTTCTTCAGGGCAATGTCAAAGCTCTCGGTGTCGATGCCGACCTCGCGCTGCGTGACGATGCACTTCTGATGCTGGTGGACATACTCGATCGGATCCTCGATGGTGATGATGTGACCGGAAGAATTGCGATTGCGGTGACCGATCATGGCCGCGAGCGAGGTCGTCTTTCCGGTGCCGGTCGCACCCACGAAGATGATCAGTCCGCGCTTGGTCATCGCGAGCTCGTTCACGATGGGCGGGAGCAGGAGTTCCTCGACCGTGGGGATCTTGGTCTCGATGCGCCGCAGCACCATGCCTGCGAGATTGCGCTGGTAAAAGGCGCTCACCCGGAAGCGGCCTATGCCGCGCGAACTGATGGCGAAATTGCACTCGTGCGAGCGGACGTATTCCTTGCGCTGGCTCTCGCTCATGATGCTGAGCACCAGTTCGCGCGTGCGTTCGGGAGTGAGCGGAGTGTCGTCAATCGGGTGCAGCTTGCCGTGCACCTTGATGCAGGGAGCAACCCCGGCCGTGACGAAAAGGTCGGAGGCCTTCTTCTCGACCATCCGGAGAAGCATGTCCTGGACTTCGATGTCCTTCTTGGCAGGGGCTGCGGTATCCATGCTTAAAACTCCGTCTGTGCGAGGGCCCTGCGGGCTCAGAAGTTATCGGGCATCTTGGCCTTCTCGCGGGCCGCATCACGGGTGACCAGGCGCTTGGCGACCAGGTCGGCGAGGCACTGGTCCATGGTCTGCATGCCGATGCTGCTGCCCGTCTGGATCGCCGAGTACATCTGCGCAACCTTGTCTTCGCGAATCAGGTTACGGATGGCCGGCG
>CAJADV010000035.1 GCA_903938575.1 uncultured Gammaproteobacteria bacterium | reverse complement strand
TGCGGGGGTGGGCGCCGTGTTGCTTGCCCGCGTTGCAGATCGCATCGGCAAGGGTATCCGCGGCGCCCCGCGCGATGCGCTGCTCGCCGACGTCACGCCGCCTGCCCTGCGGGGAGCGGCCTTCGGCTTGCGGCAGTCACTGGACACCGTCGGTGCAGTGCTGGGGCCCGTGGGTGCCGTACTCCTGATGGGGGCGCTGAACGATGACGTGCGCGCCGTGCTGTGGGTGGCGGTGCTGCCCGCGCTGCTCGCGGTGCTGGTGATCGTGGTGCTGGTGCAGGAGCCCGAGGCCACGCGCCCCGCGCCCCGCGCGGCGGCTGCGCTGCACCGCCACGAGATCGCGCAATTGTCCCCGGCGTTCTGGCGCGTGGCCTGGCTCGGCGTGCTGCTGTCGCTGGCGCGCTTCTCGGAAGCCTTCCTGCTGCTCCGCGCGAGCGATCTGGGCATGGCCATCGCGCAGGTGCCGCTGGTGCTGGCGGGGTTGAATCTCGTGTATGCCTTTTCGGCGTATCCGCTGGGGCGACTGTCAGATCGACTGGGGCGCGGGCGCCTGCTGGTAGCAGGGCTCGCCGCGCTGGTGCTCGCGGATGTGCTGCTCGCGCTCGATACCGGACCCTGGCCTTTTGCCGCCGGCATCCTGCTGTGGGGCCTGCACATGGGTGCCACGCAGGGCGTGATTGCCGCACTGGTGGCCGATGCCGCGCCGGCGCGACTGCGCGGCACGGCCTTCGGCGTGCTGCATTGCACGAGTGCCGTGGCCTTGCTCGCGGCCAGCGTCATCGCGGGCGGGCTGTGGACCGCGCTGGGCGCTGCGGCCACGTTCATGGCCGGCGCGCTGTTTGCGCTGGTGGCGGGCGTGGTGGCGGCGTGCTCAGGGGCTGTGCACGGTGGGGGTCTGAAGGCAAACAGCCCTTCGTAGGGGAAGGGCGTTATGGCGGGGCCGGAGCCCCGCGTATCACTCCGGTTGCGCCAGCTTGGTCGCGAGTTCCTCGGCTTCTTCCGGCGTGCGCACCACGTAGGGAATCACCAGCACCATCAGTTCGGTGCGGTCCTCGCTGTCGCCATCGGTGCGGAAGAGCTTGCCGATGCCCGGCAGCTTGCCCAGCACCGGTATGCCTTTCTGCACGCTGCCTCCGCGCGAGGACACCAGGCCGCCGAGCAGCACCGAGCCGCCGTCCTTCAGGCTCACCGTGGTCTCGAGGCTGCGGTTGAAAATGGTCGGGGAATCGATGTCACTGGTGGTGGTCTGGGTGGCCTGGCTCAGTTCCTGCGCCACTTCCACGTCGACATAACCCGAGGCGTGCACCGTGGGCCGGATCTCCAGCGTCACGCCGGTGCGCCGGTATTCGACGTTGTTCACGATCGGCGCATCGGAGTTGTCGATCGAGCGTGACGAGGAACTCACCACGGGGATCTCGTCGCCCACGTCGATACGCGCGCTCTGTCCGCTCATCACCATCAGCCGCGGGCGCGAGCGGATCTGGGCGCGCTCGTTCTTGTAGAGAAGGTTCAGCACGGCGCGGGTCTCGCCGGCGTTGTCCAGCGTGAGGTTGAAGCCGGTGGAGCCGATCCCCAGCCCACCGAGCGTGCCATAGTCGACGTCATAGGTGTCGCCATTGCGCGAGACCGAGCCCTTGGCCAGCCACTCGATGCCCGTGTCCTCGGAGTCGTTCAGCGTGACCTCGGCGATCAGCACCTCGACCAGCACCGCGGGGGCGGGGCGGTCCATGGTCCGTATCGTGGGCAGCAGGTCGAGCCACTCCTGGCCGCTGCCGCGGAACACCACGGCGTTGCGGTTTGCATCGAGCACGAAGCGCCCTCCTGCCACCTGCGGGCGATCCTCTTTGCGCTGTAACCCGACGCGCTGGCGCTGGCTCGACTGCATGGAGCCGCCCATGCCACCACCACTGCCGTCATCCTCGCCCGTGGCGTCGGTGGGCTGCACCCGCAGTGCCCGTTGCTGTGTGCTGCGCGCAGATCCGCCGCCGCCTTGCAGGGCGTTCAGCACCTCGACGATGTTTGCGGCGTTGGTGCTGGTGACCTGGTAGGAGAAGATCCCGTCGTCGATACCCACCTGCCGCTCGCGGTCAATCGAGTCGACCCACTGGCGCACGTGGTCGAGGGTCTGCTGGTTCGGCGCAAAGACCACCAGCGAGCTGCTTGCCTCCAGCGGCAGCACGATCACGCTGCCGAGCGGCGGGCGCTGTGAGGCGTCGTAGCCTTCGGACTGCAGGATCCGCTCGAGATCGTTGGCGAGTTCCTTCACGGGCACATAGGCCGGGCGCACGCTCATCGAGTACTTGCCGCGCATCACCGGCTGATCGAGCGAGCGGATGATGCTCAGTGCCTGCTCCACCTCGGGCGCCTTGCCCACCAGCACCACGGCGTTGCGCACAGGGTCTTCCTGCACCTCGAGCTCCATGCCCTTCATCACGTTGCTGAGCCAGCTCTTCACCTTGGCGTTGGACACCACCTCGAGCGGTACGAACATGAAAATCGGGCGCTGTGTATCGGGCACGTCGGGCAGCGTGCGGCCGCTCACCAGCAGAGGCGTCTGGCCGCCCTTGCTGGTGCGGTCGACCACGAACACCAGCACGCCGTTTTCGCGGTTGATCACGATGCCGTAGGCAGAGAGCGTGGTGCGGGCGATCCGGTAGAGCTCGGTTGGCGTCACGGCCTCGGTGATGCGCAGCGTCACCAGGTCCTGCTGCTTGCGGATCTCGGGCTGCACCGTGAACGACAGGCCGAGCTGCTCGCCGAACACCTCGTTGATGAAATTGGGCAGCGGGATATTGTTGTAGTTGATCGAGACCTTGGGCCCGGTGAGTGTGGCGGAGAAATCATCCACCGCCCGGCTGCTCACCGTTTCGCTGACGCGCACGTGCGGCGTAGTGCGGATCTCGGTGTCGGTGGCCAGCGGGGCTTCAGACGGTGCCTCGGCGCTGCGTTCCACCGGCGGGCGCAGCGGCTCGAGGAACTTCGCCTCGGTTTCCTGGTTCCGCTCGAATGCGGGGCCCTTGGAGGCTGGCGATTGCGCCTTCTCGAGGTTCTCGCAACCGCCCGCGAGCGCGAGTGCCGCCCCCGCCGCAATGCGCAGCAGCAGTAGTCTGGGAAAACGGGCCTTTGGGGCAGGCCGCGGGCAAAGCATGGTGTTCACGGTTGCGCCCCGTCGTAGAGTTGAAGTGTCGAGGTTCCCGCCGAGGTCGAGAAGCCTGCCGAGTCCGAGCCGATTTCGCTCAGCGTGATGCCCTCTGCCAGCGCCTCTCCCGCGCGCAGGCGGATGGCCTGCACGCTGCCCTCGGCGCCGGCGGTGGGCAGCAGCAGCGCGGTCGGGCCGCGGGCGCCGTGCTCGATCCCCACCAGTCGGTAATCGCGGGCTATGCCTTCCAGATCGGGCACCGCCAGCTTTGGCGCGGCCGTGGCGCTCGCCTCGGGTGCGTTGTAGCGCCCCCAGTGTCCGTGGGCGGCCAGCGTGCGCAGGGCTGTGGCAACCTCGCGCGTTCCGTGACCGGCAGCCCCTGTCGGTGTTTCGCTGCCGGCCCGCGGGCCGGAGCCCTGGCCCAGCAGTCCGGCACCAAAGCCGCCCGCCAGGCTGAGCAGTGCCGCCAGCAGCAGCGCCAAGAGCAGGCGCCCCAGTATTGCCGGACTCATGGTTTATCCTCCGGCAGCACGACCACGCTCAGCTGCATCGTGATGGTCTGGCCCCGCTGTGCCGAGACCAGCAGCTGTTCGACGATGATCCGCGGGCTGTGCTCGGCGAGTTCCTGCAGCATCGGCAGCACGCCTTCCTCGCGCAGCCGGCCGTTCACCTCGGCACGCACCCGCCAGCCACCGACTGCTTTCAACTCCTCTGCCGGCGCGAGCTTCATGCGGTTCCACGCCAGATGCCGTGCAATCACCGCGCGCAGCGTGGTTTGCAGATCGGCGGCCGCGAGATCCGCCGAACTCGCGCGCCAGGCCTGCGACTGCCACCGGGCGAGCGTGGCTTCCTCACGGCCAATCGCCTCCGTCCAGCCACCGCTTGCGGCCAGCGCTTCAAGGCGGGCGGCGCGGCGCGCGAGCGGGTTGCGGTCGCTGCGGGCGTCCTCGAGTGCGTCCCGTGTGAGCAGGCCCACGTGGATGACCAGCACCAGCGGCACCAGCATCAGCAGGGCGGCGAGCCGCGGATTGGCGAGCGTCTCGTCGCGCAGCCGCGCGATAGCCTCGATAATTCCCGTCGGTGCGCGCATCAGGGCTTGCCCCCGACTTCAGTGCTCGCATAAAGCGGCGGCGGGTTGGCGGCTGGCGCCAGCGTGATATCGAGGCTCACCTGCTCGGGCCGCAGCGTGGGCGCCACGCTCACGCGCTCGAACCAGGGGCTCTGCTGCAGCGCCTCGACGTAGGCGCGGTTATCGGCGGCTTTGTCCTCGAGCATCACGTGCATGCCGCGCGCGTTGAACTCCCACTGCAGCAGGCGCTGGTAACGGCTGCCCACCAGGTGCTCGAACTCGGCGGCGGCCTCCAGCGCGTTGCGCCCGGAAAGCAGCTGCGCGAGTGACTGGTTGTGCGCGGCCAGCGCGAGCGCTTTGCCGCGATCGGCGATCACCGGCGCGAGCTCGCGTTCGCGATCCTCGATGGCGGCGTCCAGCCGCACGTTGGCACTGCGCTGCCCGGCGAGTTCACCCGCGGACCACAGCAGCCACAACAACGCTGCCACGAGGACGACGGCTGCTGCGGCAAGCGGGTCGCGCGTGGCCCGACGCCAGTCGAAGGGAGGCAGATCCCAGCGCGCATCGCCAAGCGTGGCGGGCAATTCCGGCGGAGCGGCATCGGCGGTGAGGCCCGCGGCCCGCAACCGCAACGCCCGCTCGCGCTGACTCTTGGGCAGCACGGAGCTGAAGACCAGCCGGCCCGCCTGCCAGCGCTCGAGTAGCTCGATGTCCGGCGCCAGGCGGCGGCAGCAGCTGTCTGCGGCGGGTTCGAGAAAGAGTTGCTCCGGTAACACCTGCCAGCGCTGCACCGGGCCGTCCAGCGCGCTGATCGCGGTTGCCACGACATGCGCGTCCCAGAGCCACAGCGCCACATCGCCGTTGTTGTCGGCAGCGTGCCAGGCGGGGGATGCGAAGGGGGCGAGTTGGCGGGCGCGGTCGGCGATGGCGCGCGCACGATGGCGCTCGGGCACGGCGCGCAAGTCCAGCTGCGCGAACACGCAGAGCTCTGCACCGACCAGCCACAGCGCCCGGCTCACAGCCAGGGCTGCCGGCTGGACGCCGCTAGCGCGCTGCAGGCGCACGGCTGCTGAAGTACTGGCCCGGAACTTCATACGGGAGATCCTGACGGTTCCTGCTGACGGTGTAGACGCTTTCGACCTGCCAGGGATCCTGCGGATCGAGGGGACTCAAGTGTAGACGATGCAATTCAGCGTGCGCCGAACCCTCCGTCCACAGGCTGAGGACCAGCGTGTCGGAGGGGAAAAAACGGTAGCTGTCCTCCTCGATGGGCAGCTCCACGTCGGCACGCGCCTTGAAATCGGTTGTCGAGCGGAAGGGCTCGCGCTTGCGGGCATTGATGATGTCCTCGGCCTGTGCCGGGCTGAGCCCGGGGAGCCATTCCAGCAGCGAGGCGGGCACCACATTGGGGTTGAAGGACTCGACCTCGCTCGGCGAGAGCCAGTCGTGGATCCGCAGGCCCGGGTGCGCGGCGATCCACTCGCGCCAGCCCATGACCTCCAGCAGCTCGGGGGCCGAGCGCAGGTTGGCGTTGGCAGGCGGCCGCAGTCCGGCCGCGAGGTACTCGGGGCGTTCGGCTCCGTTCAGCCTTTTTGTGGTGTTGTTGTCGCGGTAGTCGGCCAGCGCATCCCCGAGTGCCGCTGCCACCCCCTCGGTAGCGTCGACGCGGCCCACCAGGTCTGTCAGCTGCGCGGCTGACTCACTGTTCAGGGGGATCATGCCGGCATCGTCCTGCAGCGCGAAACGTGTCCGGCCCACGCCGGCGTAGGCCGTGCCGTCCAGCAGGATTTCTCCGCCCACCGGATCGATGCGCAGCTCCCCGATGGTGTCGCCGCCCCGGGCTTCGGGCTCCTCGGTGGTGGTGAGTCCGGCGCGCGTGTAGCGCTGGGTGCCCAGCAGGAAGAGCACGGTGGCGCGGGTGCTGTACATGTCGAGGTTGTCGCGCAGCCGCGCCCGGATCAGTGTTGCCTGTTCTACCCGTGAGCTCACGTAGGCATCGAGGGCCGCCGCGAGGCTCAACACGATGGCCATGGCGCCCAGCGCGAGCATCAGCGCGAAACCGCGTTGGCGTCGGGGCGCGGGGCGCTTATTCACTGTCCAGCTCCGCATCGTCGGTCTCGGTCTCGGTCTCGGTATCGGCGCGCGGGCTGTGTCGCGCGAGCAGCAGCACGTCGAGGCGGTCATCGCCCGGAAACACCAGCCGCACTCTGAGCGGCAACGGTGACGATGGCGTTTCCGTGGCCTCGCTGTTGCGCTCCGGCGGCGGCCAGCTGTTGTACCAGCTGCCGTCTGAGCCCTGATATTCGATGCGCTGGAGTTCGGGCAGGGCTGTCACCTCGACTTGCTGCTCAGCCTCGATATAGCGCATGCCACGTTCGGGTTCGGCGCGCCAGGTGATGGGGGTGGCGATGCCCTCGGAGCCCAGCAGCGGGCGGAAGCTCTGCATGGTGAACTCGGTGCTGGTGCCGGCAAAGTCGGGTGCCGTCGGGGCCTCGTCAATGGCTTGATCCACGGCCCGTTTCTCCGCGACGGGCTCTACGTCGTCCTCGCCAACGCTCGCCTGGGTGGCGCTCGCAGCGGCCGCCCCGATGCTCTCGCGCAGCCAGGCCCGCGCCATCAACTCGTGATAGGCGACGCCCTGGTCGGTCGCGACCCGCCGCAGCATACCCAGCCCCTGGCCGATGCCCTGCACCACCAGCGAGGCGCTCAGCGTTACCAGCAGCAGCGCCACCAGCAGCTCCAGCAGACCCAGCCCGCGGGCGTATTTCATTTGTCGTCCTCGGGGCGACGGGCGACGACATGCTGCACCATGCGCAACTCCTGGCGCCCGAGCACGCGGGGACCGCGTAACACGTCGATCTGCACCGCGTAGAGAGCGAGATCATGGAGGCCCAACGCGCCCGTGGTGGTGCGGCCCTGGCGCGTCGGTCCCAGCGCTTGCGCCGACCAATCGATGCGGAAGCCGCGCCAGTCGAAATTGCCTCCCGACTGCGCTCCGAGGTCGATCTGCTCAAGCTCGGCGATCGCCTGCTGCACCGCGGACTCTTCCAGCGCGAGGTCGCGCACCTTGCCGAGCGCCCCGAGGTCATTGCCCACCCAGGTGAAGGCACCGAGCAACACGAAGCCGAGGATGGTGAGTGCAACCACCGCCTCGAGCAGCGTGAAGCCGGCGTTGCGGCGCATCAGCGTGCGTCCTTGACCGTGCAGAAGGGTGCGAGCAGTTCGAGTCGGCGCTCGCTGGGGCCGGCGATCACGTTCACCTCGCCGCCCGCGCACAGGCCGTTGCGCCGGATGAATATCGTGTCGCCACCGGCAATCGACCAGCCGGCCGGAACATCGAGGTAACGCTCCGCCAGTGCTGACAGGCTGCCCTCGATGCCCGTCGCGTAGGCCACGCGCGGGAGTGCTGCGATGCCGTCCTCGAGTTGGTGCAGGCGGGCGTTGAAGCGCACACGATCGAGGAGCCGCGACAGCGCGGGCGCGGCGATGCCGAGCACCAGCGCGCCGATCAACAGGGCGACGCTGATCTCGATCAGCGTGAAACCGCCCTGGCGGCGCATCAGGGCAGGTATCCGATGTCCGCGGCCAGCCCCTCGCCGCCGGCTTCGCCGTCGGCGCCCAGCGAGTAGAGCGTGAAGTCCTGCCCTTCGGCGGGCTGATCGCGGTACTCGTAGGCGTGACCCCAGGGGTCGAGGGGCAGCGCCTCGTCGAGGTAGGGTCCTGCCCACGCGGGGATGTCGCCGCTCTCGGGTTTCTTGCCGAGCGCGGCAAGGCCCTCGTCGGTGGTGGGGAAGCGCCCGACGTCGAGACGGAAAGTCTGGAGCGCGGTTTTCAGCATCTTTACCTGCGTCTCGGCGGTCTTCACCTTGGAGCTGTCTACCTTGCCGAAGAGTCGCGGCCCGACCAGTCCGGCCAGCAAGCCGAGGATCACGAGCACCACGAGGATCTCGATCAGGGTGAAGCCGGCACTGCGGCGGTGAGGATTTTTCAGCATCAGGGTTACTCCTTGCGCGCGGCGCGGGCCGCAGTGGGTTCAGACGGGAATATCGGTGAGGCTGGTGATGGCGAGCACGATGCCCAGCACGATGACGCCTATGCCCATGCCGATCACCAGGATGGCGAGCGGCTCGATCAGCAGCAGCACCCGCTTCATGCGTTCGCGGCCGCTCTTGGCGCTGAGCGCGGCCAGTGCTTTCAGCATGTCAGGCAGGCGTCCGGCGCGCTCGCCCGTGCGCAGCAGGTTCCAGGCGGTGGCGTCCATCGCACCCTGTTCCTCCAGTGCCTTGGAGAGCGCGAGCCCGGCTTTCACTGAGCGCGCCGCGGTTTCCAGCCGGCGGCGGCGGGTGACGAGCTTCACCGAGCTGTTGGCGAGGTCCAAGGCATCGAGCATCGGCACACCCTGCCCGAGCAGCGCGCCCATCAGCGCGGCCCAGCCGGCGGTTGAGGACTCGCCGATCCAGGCGCCCACTACCGGCACACCGGCCAGCCACTCGAGCAGCGCATCGCGCACGGCGGGCTTGCGGAACAGGCGCACCAGCGAGATTGTCGCCACCAGCATGGCGAGCAGCAGCAGGAGCAGGTTCTCGTTCACGAACTGCCCGGCCGACAGCACGGCCCACGCAAGCCACGGCAGCGACTCGGCGTCTTTCAACAACCCGGCGAACCGCGGCACCACGAAGCTGAACATCAAGCCCACCGCCAGCAGCCCCACGCCCACCAGCACGGCCGGATAAATCAGCGCGTTGCGCATCTCGGCGGCGAGTTCGCGCTCATAGGTGTACTGCGTGAGTGCTTCTTCGAGGCTGTCTGCGAGTCGCCCGGTCATCTCGCCGGCGCGGGCCAGCTGGAAAAAATACTCCGGCAGCACCAACCCCGACAGGCGCAGGGCCTCGGCGAAGGACTTGCCCTGCGAGATGGCGCGACCGAGCTTGTCCAGCGCCTCGGCAAGCGAATCGCCCGCGTGCGCGGTGGCGATAGAGCTCACCGATTCGGCAATGCCGAGTCCCGAATGCAGCAGTGTGGACAGTTCGGTGAAAGCGAGCTGCAGCGTGGCCCCCGAGATCCGCCCGCCGCGGCTGCGCGCCACCGCCGCCTCGAGTCCAAGCACGGTATTACCCTGGCGCTGCAGGCTGCGGCGTGCCTCGGCTTCGCTCGCTGCCTCGACGGCGCCGCGCTCCAGCTTGCCATCGGCATTCAGCAGCTCGTAGGCGAACTTCATGTCACTGGCTCACGACCCGCATGACCTCCTCAACAGAGGTGATTCCGCGGCTCGCCTTCAGCAGGCCGTCGTCGCGCAGCGAACGCCAGCCGGCGGCCCGCACATGCGCCTTCAGCTGATCCTGCGAGACGTTGCGCGCCACCAGAGCCTGCAGTTCCTCGTCGACCGGTATCAGCTCGTAGATACCGATGCGACCCTTGTAGCCGGTGCCCTGACAGGCCGGGCAGCCGCGTGGGTGGAACCAGCTGCCGTGGCCATTCCAGGCCGGCAAGGCGGCAAGCTCGGTCAGGATCTCGGGGGGCACCGTGCCCGGTTCGCGGCAGGCGCTGCAGAGCACCCGCACCAGGCGCTGTGCCTGCAGGCCACGCACGGGTGCGGCGGCAAGGAAGGGCTCGATGCCCATGTTGATCAGGCGCGTGAATGCCGAGGCGGCATCGTTGGTGTGCAGCGTCGAGAGCACCAGGTGCCCGGTGAGCGCGGCCTGGATGGCGATCTCAGCGGTCTCGAGGTCGCGGATCTCGCCGATCATGATCACGTCCGGGTCCTGGCGCAGGATCGCGCGCAGGGCCCGGGCAAAGTTGTAGCCGATGTCCGCCCGCGCCTGGATCTGCGTGATGCCCTGCAGCTGGAATTCCACCGGGTCCTCGACCGTGATCATCTTGCGGTTGCCGTCGTTGGCGGCGGTCAGCATGGAATACAGCGTGGTGGATTTTCCCGAGCCGGTGGGCCCGGTCACCAGCACGATGCCGTGGGCCTCGCGCGCCCAGCCGTGCATCAGCTCGAGGTGGTCGGGCTCCATGCCGAGGTTGGCGAGTGCGAGATCGGCGCGCTCCTTGGGCAGCAGGCGCAGCACGATCGATTCCCCGTGCACATCGGGCGCCGTGGAGACGCGGATGTCGAACTCGCGCCCGCCCACACGGGTGCTCATGCGGCCGTCCTGCGGCAGCCGACGCTCCGCGATATCAGCCCCCGAGATCAGCTTGATCCGCGAGGCCACTGCCGGGAACCGTTCCATCGGTTGTGTCATGCGGGTGTGCAGCACGCCGTCGACGCGCAGGCGCACCACGAATTGCGTGGCGCCCGCCTCGACGTGAATGTCCGAGGCGCCCAGCTCCACGGCCTGCGCCAGGATGTTGTTCACCAGCTCGATGATCGGGGCTTCCTCGGCGAGCTCGCGCAACGCCTTGTCGGTGCCGCCGGAGAGCGAATCCATGGCCCGCTCGCGGGACAGGAAGTCGAGGTACTGGTCGAGATCGTGGCGCCGCGCCAGGTAAAGATCGAGGCGGCGTTC
>CAJADV010000034.1 GCA_903938575.1 uncultured Gammaproteobacteria bacterium | reverse complement strand
TGGCCGCCCGCTGGTGTTGCTGCACAGCGTCAATGCCGCGCCCAGCGCTATCGAGATGAAACCCCTGTTCGAGCATTACCGCGGACAGCGGCCCGTTTTTGCGCCCGAACTGCCCGGCTTCGGGCCCTCCGACCGTGCCGACATGCAGTACACGCCGGCACTGTATGCCGAAGCGCTGCAGGAATTCCTCACCCGGGTCTCAGGCGGCGACGCCGATGTGATCGCGCTCTCGCTCTCCGCGGAGTACGCCGCACGCGTGGCATTGCTTGACTCCCGACTGGTACGGAGTCTTACCCTGATCTCGCCCACGGGCCTGAGCCACCGGCGGCCCCCGGGCGGCATCGTGAGCGAGCGCATCCACCGGGTGCTGCGGCTTCCCCTGCTCGGCGCCGGCTTGTTCCGGATGCTGCGCTCGCGCCCGAGCATCCGGTACTTCCTTGGATTGGCCTTCGAGGGCAAGGCGCCGGAGCAACTGATCGACTACGCCTGGGTCACCACGCGCCGCGACGGCGCAAGCCACGCGCCCTTCTGCTTTTTGTCGGGCAAGCTATTCACGCGCGATGCCTTCGAATCGCTCTACATGCCACTCACGCAGCCCGTGCTGGTGCTCTACGACCGTGACGCCAACGTGCGCTTCGACCGCCTGGACGAACTGCTGTCGGCGCGCCCCAACTGGCAGGCATTACGCATCAGTCCCACCCTCGGGATGCCGCACTGGGAACAGACCGCGCGCACCGTGCAGGCACTGGACGCATTCTGGGGACACGCCCCGGCATGAACAGCACGCGCGTCGTGGTGATTGGCGCCGGCATCGGGGGCTTGTCCGCCGCACTGGCCCTGGCCTCCAAAGGTCTCGATGTAACGGTGGTCGAGAGCGCCACCTATCCCGGTGGCAAGGCCCGCCACGTGAACGTGGGAGGACGGGCCGTGGATGGCGGGCCCACCGTATTCACCATGCGCTGGGTTTTCGAGGAACTGCTGTCAGGGGCGGGCTTCGATCCGGCAGCCGAGTTGCCCCTCACCGAGCTCGGCCTGCTCGCACGCCACGTCTGGGACGCGGGTGGCAGGCTTGATCTCTTCACCGACACGGAGCGCTCCGCCGCTGCCATCGCGCAATTCTCGGGCGGCGCGGAGGCCGATCGTTTCCGCGCGTTCTGCCAGCGCTCGGCGCGGGTCTACGAGTCGCTGGAACGGCGCTTCATGGCGATGCCACGCCCATCGCTTCCCGGACTGATCTGGCGCGCGGGAATGTCGGGGCTTCCGGGTCTGCTCGCCACCAGCCCCTTCGTGAATCTCTGGAAAGCGCTCGGCGAGCACTTCCACGATCACCGCCTGCAGCAGCTCTTCGGGCGCTATGCCACCTACTGCGGTTCCTCGCCCTGGCTCTCACCCTCCACCCTGATGCTGATAGCGCATGCCGAAAAACTGGGTGTGTGGTCAGTTGCCGGTGGCATGCACGGGCTTGCTCAACTGCTGGCGCGCTGTGCCGGCATGCGCGGCGCGCAGTTCCGTTACGGCCGCATGGCGCAGACCATCGAGACCTCAGGGGGCCGTCCGAGCGCCGTAGTGCTTGATGACGGCGAGGTGCTGCGCGCCGACGCAATCATCTACAACGGCGACACCCAGGCCATTGCCGACGGGCGCCTCGGCGAGGCGGTGCGCAAGGCTGTAGCCGGGCGCAGCCGCTCCCAGCGTTCGCTCTCCGCCGTGACCTGGTGCCTCGTGGCGCGCGCCGAGGGCTTTCCGCTGACCCGCCACACGGTGTTCTTCTCCGATGCCTACGCCGCTGAATTCGAGGACATCCTGGTGCAGCGCCGCCTGCCGCGCGCACCGACGGTATACGTGTGTGCACAGGACCGCGGCGATGACGCCAGTGCGCCGGATACCGCCGAGAGCCTGCTGGTCCTGGTGAATGCACCCGCGGATGGCGACCGCGGCGAGTTCAGCGCCGCACAGCTCGAGGCCTGCGAGGCAGCCAGCTTCGGTTTGCTCGCACGTTGCGGACTGCAACTGCAACGCTCGGCGGCGAACACCGTAATGACCACGCCGGCGGGCTTCGAGAGGCTCTTCCCGGGCTCAGGGGGCGGGCTCTATGGCAGCGCCTCGCATGGCTGGCAGAGCAGCTTTACGCGCCCGGATTCCCGAAGCCGTTTGCCGGGGCTCTATCTGGCCGGGGGCGGCGTACACCCCGGGGCGGGCGTACCGATGGTCTCGCTCTCCGGGCAGCTCGCGGCACGCGCTCTGCTGCAGGATCTGGGAGCGCGCTGAGCGCTCAGACGGGCGCCTTGTCGGCGCCATGGCAATGCTTGAAACGCAGACCCGAACCGCAGTGGCAGCGGGCATTGCGTGCGGTCTCGTCAACAGCCGCCGCAGCAGCAGGCGCGACGGGTTCGACCGGACGCGGCGGCCGGGACGGGCCCGACGCACCGATGAAGTCCGCATAAATCTCCCGTGATAGCGCCACGTTCAGCACGCGCGCGGCAAAGGCGGGCTTGGCAAGACCGGTACGGTTCTCCAGCACGAGCGGCGGATCGGGTTCCGGAAAAGCCCGGGCGGTGGCTGCAACCAGCCGCGCGTAGTGCGGCCAGCCTGGCTGATGGATGCCGAAGCGGTGCCAGAGTGCCCGCCAGTCGCGGCAGAAATCGATCATGATCCTGCGGTACACCGCCACGACCGCGGGGTCGTTTTCGGGGACATGCTCGAAATCGGCAATCAGATCACGGGTAAGGAACTCGACTTCGCCGGGCGCAAACACCGGTTGCAGGTTGTAGCGCTCGGTGAGGATCTCGACACTGCGGCCCGCCTGGTACGGAACGTGGGTGGCCGCAAGCGTTGCACCCGCGCGAAAGGCGGCGTCAGCGCGATCGACCATGGCCCAGAAGCGCGACGAACCCGCCGTGTCGATCACCAGATGCACCCGCGAGCGCGA
>CAJADV010000033.1 GCA_903938575.1 uncultured Gammaproteobacteria bacterium | reverse complement strand
TCCTCCCAAGGCGGTGGCACCAAGGACACCTGGGTGCTCGCCGAGGATCCGCGCACGGAGGACGGAGCATGCTGAGCCGCACCGCAGCCGATCTCTTCTGGCTCTCGCGCTACCTGGAGCGCGCCGAAAACACCGCACGCATGCTCGATGTCGCGCACTCGATGGCCATGATGCCCGCCGGCCGCTCGGCCGAGCAGGAGCTCACCGCACCGCTGCGGGTCACCGGCACACTGGAAGCCTTCCGCGACCAGCACGCAAGGCTGAACGTCGCCGCGCTCTACCAGTACCTCGCCTGGGACAGCTCGCACCCGGCCAGCATCTTCAGTTGCCTGCGGGTAGCGCGCGAGAACGCGCACGCGGTGCGTGGACGCATCACCACCGAGATGTGGGAGACGCTGAACGCCACCTGGCTCGAGCTGAACCGCATGCGCTCGGGCCGCCACGCCGCGCTCAAACCCTTCTGCGACTGGGTGAAGGAACGCTCGCATCTGTGGCGCGGCGCCACGGTGGGCACGCTCGCGCGCGGTGATGCCTTTCACTTCCTGCGGCTGGGCACCTTCCTCGAGCGCGCCGACAACAGCGCACGCATGCTCGAGGTAAAGCAGCTTGATGCCGCGGAAGAAGGCTCAACGCTACGCGACTACTACCACTGGAGCGCCCTGCTGCAGGCCCTCGGCGCGCTGGAATCCCACCAGGACGCATTCCTCGGCCGCATCGATGCCGACACGGTGGCGGAACTTCTCATCCTGCGCTCCGACACCCCGCGGTCGCTGCGCTCCTGTCTCGAGGAAATCAACAACACGCTCGCGCATATCGAGGGGCCGCAAGGGCGTCGCGCCAAGGGCATTGCCCGCACCCTGCTGGCACAGCTCGAGTTCGGTTCGCTCGCGGAACTGCGGACCGCGGGACTCGGGCAGTTCCTCGCGCACTTCCTCGGCACCATCGACCGCATCGGCTCGGGGATCCGCGAGGAATACCTGGAGTCCGCCTGAGGCACCGCTATGCGACTGCACGTCCACCACAGCACCGTCTACCGCTACGACAGCGATGTGGCGCGCAGCACCCAGTACCTGCGCCTCACGCCGCGAGATTCCTCACGCCAGAGCGTGATCAGCTGGGAACTGCGGGTGCCAGTGCCCGCAACCCGCTCGACTGACCCCTACGGCAACGTCCTGCATGTGCTCAGCGCCGAACTGCCGCATCGCGAATTGCTGATCGAAGTCGAGGGCGTGGTCGAGGTGGAAGACACGGCGCTCGAGGAAACCGACGGGCTGCCCCCCATGATCTTCCTGCGACCGAGTGCGCTGGCCGATGCCGATGCGTCGATGCGCGCCTTCGCGCGGGAGGAGACCACGCTGGAGGCAGACCTCTGCCCTGCTGCACGGGCCACGCGCCTGATGGAACGGCTGCGCGATCGCATGGCATTCCTGACCGGCTCCACCGACACCTGCACAACTGCTGCAGAAGCCTTCGCCGCCGGCCAGGGCGTGTGCCAGGACTTCACGCACGTCATCCTCGGCTGCCTGCGCGAGCTCGGCATACCCGCGCGCTACGTGAGCGGTTACCTGCTCACCGACCTCGAGGGTCACGTGGCGAGCCACGCCTGGGCCGAGGTCTGGACAGGCACGCACTGGAGCGGACTCGACGTGGCGAACGGCGTGGCCGCGAGCGGGAGTCACCTGAAACTCGCTGTGGGCCTCGACTATCTCGATGCCTGCCCGGTGCGCGGTGTGCGCAGCGGTGGCGGCGGCGAACAGATGGAAGCGCGCGCCTTCGTGCGCCTCGCGGAGCAGTAGGCCTAGAATGCCCCCCACAAGGACCCTGGAGATCTCGCACCGATGACCTATTGCGTGGGCATGCTGCTGCAGGAGGGCCTGCTGTTCGCCTCGGACTCGCGCACCAACGCGGGCGTGGATCACATCTCCACCTTCCGCAAGATGCATATCTTTCAGGATGGGCACGACCGCCGCGTGGTGATCGTGAGCGCGGGGAACCTCGCCACCACGCAGTCAGTAATCAGCCAGTTGCAGAAAGACATCCGGCAAGAGCATGAGGAGCACATCCTCTCGTTGCCGAGCCTCTACGACATCGTGAGCCGGGTGGGCAAAACAGTGCGCGAGGTGATCACCAGGGATTCGGGCCAGCAGGCCGAGGGGCTGGCGGTGGATTTCAGCTGCAACCTGATCGTGGGCGGACAGGTGCGCGGCGAACCGCCCCGACTCTTCAACGTCTACGCGCAGGGCAATTTCATCGAGGCCACCGCCGACACGCCCTACTTCCAGATCGGCGAGATCAAGTACGGCAAACCCATCTTGGACCGCATCATCCGCGCCGGCACGCCGCTCGCGCAGGCGGTGAAGTGCACGCTGGTGTCCTTCGACTCGACCATCAAGTCGAACATTTCGGTGGGCCTGCCGATCGACCTGCTGGTACACCGCTCCGGAGACTTCGGGCCGCATGAGCCCTACCGCTTCGGCGGCGAGCACCCCTACCTTCGCGAACTGCGCAATGCCTGGTCAGCAGGCCTGCACCAGCTCTTCGACAGCCTGCCGGACATCGACATCGAGGCGCCCTGAGATGCGTCGCGCTCGGGGACTCTGAGGAGGTTCCGGCTCGCAGTTAGCAGTTAGCGGATACGTCGAGTGCGCGATCGCGCTCCCCCGCATTCGACGCTACACTGCCGATCCGCACCCGCCGGAAAATCGCAAATGAATTTCCGCATGCGCCACAGCGCAGCGTTGCTTGCGCTCGTCGCGATTCTGCTGCGTGCCGTGATTCCGGCCGGCTGGATGCCGGACTCCGGCGCGGGCGCACCACTGGCGTTCTGCACTGCAGACGGTCTGGTCCTGCTGCACACGACCGATACGGATCCTGCCCCATCGCCCGATGAGCACGCGAGCCTGCTGTGCCCCTTTGCGGTGAGTGCAGGCGGCGCGGCAGCGCCCGCGATTGCTGTGCCGACCGCAAATGTCTTCGCCCCGGCCAAGGCCTCGCCTGCCAGGCAGCCACGCCCCTTTTACGTCGTCGTCCCACCCGGCTCACGCCTGACCCGCGCCCCTCCCGTCTGATTCGTCACTCAGCACACGACTGAAGATGCGCGGCTGCAAGGCTGCGCGCTACTGCGCACACACGACTCAAGGAACACGGGACATGAACACACGACATATTGCACGCGCGCTGACGATCGGTACGCTCCTTCTGGGTGCAAGGACGGCGCTGGCTTCCTGCGGCGCCGCCAGCTGCACGCTGATGAGCGATCGCTACACACTGGACAGCGGCACGGGCCGCAGCGGCCTCTCGATCGACCTGCGCTATGAGAACATCGAGCAAGACCGCTTGCGTAACGGGACGAG
>CAJADV010000032.1 GCA_903938575.1 uncultured Gammaproteobacteria bacterium | reverse complement strand
TGTGCAACGGCGTGAGCGAGCGGGGAGGGTCCGCAGCCCGAAGCGCGGAAGCCCGCAGAGCGACTACTGAAGCTCGTGCACCGTGCGCCCGCGGAACACCGTGCGCAGCACCTTCGTATCGCTGATCTGCTCGGGTGGAATATCGAAAACATTGCGATCAAGCACGATGAAATCGGCTGACTTGCCCACTTCGATGGAGCCGGTACTGTCCTGGGTGTACAGCGCCTCGGCGCCGTTGCGCGTGAAGATCCGCAGCGTCGTTGCCAGATCCTCCGCCTCGGCAGGGTTAAGCACGCCCTCATTCACACCATAGGGATCACGGCGCGTGATCATGGCCTCGATCCCGGGCCACGGGCTTGGCGAGGGAACCACCGAGGGCCAGTCCGAGCCGTAGATCACCAGCGCACCCGAATCGACCAGCGACTTCACGGGCCAGAACCGCCCCGCACGCTCCTTGCCCAACACCGTCTCCATGGCCGCATGCAAGGGCGAGGGGTACCAGAGGATAGGACTCATCTCGGCGGTGACGTTCAGCGCCTTGAAGCGGGGCAGATCCTCGGGGCTGATCATCTCGGCATGCGAGATTTCGTGGCGCAGGTTCAGATGATGATTGGCCTTGCGCGCGGCCTCGAAAGCATCCAGCGCCAACCGCGCGGAGCGGTCGCCCGTGGCGTGGATCTTCACCGTGAGACCCTGGGCGTCCATCCTCACGACGTCTTCGATGAGTTGTGCGGGCTCGATGGTGAGATAGCCGCGGTGCGGCTCGGCATGCCGCGCATCCTGCACATAGGGCTCGAGAATTGCCGCCGTCTGTGAGGGCGGTATGCCGTCCAGCATGATCTTGACGAAATCGGTGTGCAGGTCCGGCCCGGCCGCAGCTGCTCGCCTG
Organism: uncultured Gammaproteobacteria bacterium; assembly: GCA_903938575.1. Classification (GTDB taxonomy): domain Bacteria; phylum Pseudomonadota; class Gammaproteobacteria; order Pseudomonadales; family UBA5518; genus UBA5518. The sequence continues at coordinate 1,937 of CAJADV010000032.1, read as the reverse complement.
GCGATCGTCTGCTCCATTTCCTCCTGCGAACCGCCCTCGGGAGAGCGCCATATGAGGTGTACGCCAAGATGCGCGTTCAGCTTGCCGGCCCTCTGCAAGGAGGCAAGACCGTCCAGCGCGAGGCCATCGGCCATGGCCTCCTTGATAGCCGTGACACCTTCCGCATTGAGTTGGCCGATGCTCCAGGCAAGCGCCTGCTCCATCTGCCGGGGTGACCAGCGCCCTATTTTCTGCACGGCTGCGTAGGCCGCGTAGTCGAGCAGGATGCCCGTGGCATCCCCGTTGGCATCACGCACGATCACGCCACCGGCAGGATTGGGTGTATCGCGGTTGATACCCAGCACCTCCAGCGCCTTGCTGTTCACCCACCCGGCATGCACGGTCGAGTCCATCAGGAATACGGGCACATCGGGGGCGACGGCATCGAGCAGCTTGCGGTGCGGCGGATTCGGTGCCTCCAGCGCCTCGAGTGCCCACTGCCCGCCGCGGATCCATTTCTCCTTCGATGCACCCGTTGCGCAACCTTTGACCTTCTCGATGACCTGCGGGATACCGAGCGAGAAAGGAAAGCCGCATTCGAACAGCGCCTTGGTGCCGGCCTGCGGCAGGTGCGCGTGCATGTCGTGGATGCCAGGCATCACCATGCGACCACCGAGGTCCACGCGCACGGTGTCAGGACCGGCAAGTGCTTCGATGTCGGCCTTGCTGCCAACGGCCATGAAGGCGTCACCGCGCACGGCAATGGCCTCGGCCCAGCTGTTCGACGCATCTACGGTGTAGACGCGGGCATTGGTGTAAATAGCGTCCGCCATCAGCGCGGGAGCCGACGTGGCTACGGTTGCGGCAGCTGCCTGATCACCGCTCTCGCCGCAGGCGGCCAGCAGGAGTGCGACGCTTATGGACACAAGCGGGAAGTCACGGCGTTTCATAGCGCGGTCTCCGGTAGCTGGGACATATCCCGTCGCAAAAAATTTCGCGGCCGCTGGGGAGTATGCTCTGAATACGGGGCAAAAGTCGTTCGGGCCCAGGCGTTGCCGCGCGGCGCAGCCTCAGGGCATGATGCCGTGAAGAGGGCCGCCGCCGATGGACCGCACCGAGCGTTTCTACAAGATCAACCAGCTGCTGGAAAACGGACGTCTGGTGAGCTTTGCCCGGATGCTGGAGACCCTTGAGGTCTCACGCGCCACGGTGCAGCGCGACATCGAGTACATGCGGACCCGCCTCAATGCGCCCATCGTCTGGGACCGCGAGGCCGGTGGCTACCGTCTCTCCTCGAGCGGCTCGCAGACCGGCGGGCAGTACGAATTGCCCGGACTGTGGTTCAGCTCGCAGGAGATCCACGCCCTGCTTACGATGCAGCACCTGTTGGCCAACCTCGATCCGGGCGGGTTGCTGTCGCAGCATATCGCCCCGTTGCAACTGCGCCTCAATACGCTGCTCGGCACGACACAGGATGCCGTGCCGGAAATCCGCAAGCGCGTGCTGGTGGTGGGCGTCGGCAAGCGCTCGATCAAGCTCGCGCACTTCGAGCGCGTGGGCTCGGCGCTGCTGCGGCGCAAGCGTCTGCGCCTCAGCTATTTTGCCCGCAGCACGGGCGAGACCACCGAGCGCGAGGTGTCACCTCAACGCCTCGTCTACTACCGCGAAAACTGGTACCTCGATGCCTGGTGCCATCTGCGCGAAGGGCTGCGCAACTTCGCCATCGACTCCATCCGCGAGGTCGATCTGGTCGACACACGCGCCCGCGAAATCGGCCGCAAGACAGTCGAGACGGTCCTTGGCCCCGGCTACGGCATCTTCGCCGGTGCAGCCGCGGACACGGCCGTGCTGAGATTCACCGCGGAGCGGGCGCGCTGGGTGGGCGCGGAGAGCTGGCATCCGGAGCAACGAGGCGAATTCGCCGCCGATGGCAGCTACACCCTGCGCGTGCCCTATGC
>CAJADV010000031.1 GCA_903938575.1 uncultured Gammaproteobacteria bacterium | reverse complement strand
TCGGTGGTGAGCGTGTGCCCGTTGGTGTAGCCCGACTCGTCACTCGCCAGCCAGAGCGCGGCATTGGCGACATCCTCGGCGAGGCCCGGACGGTCACGCAGCGGCGACACGCCCGCGAGAATGCGCTTGGCCTCCTCGATATTGCCCGGATCGCCCGTGAGAACAGCCGCCACCATGGGCGTAGCCATCGAGGCGGCCGCTATGGCGTTCACCCGGATGCCGAAGCGGCACAGCTCGGCGCCCACGTTCTTGGTGAGGCCGACCACCGCGTGCTTCGCCGCGGCATAGGCATGCGGCCCCAGCCCGCCCATGAGCCCTGCGGTGCTGGCCATGCTGATGATGCTGCCCGTACCCCTCGGCTTCATGACGCGCGCGGCGTGCTTCATGCCGTAGAAAACGCCGTTCAGCAGGATATCCAGAGTGAGGCTCCACTCGGCGCCTGGCGTCGTGTCGATAGGGCCTACGGCGCCCACAATGCCGGCGTTGTTGAACATGATGTCCAACTGCCCGAAATGGCTGACCGCGAGATCCACCAGGGCCGCTACCTGATCCTCCTTGGTAACGTCACAGACCGCGAAAGCAGCCGCGTCGCCAAAGCCAGCCGCGAAGGCCTCGCCCGGCCCGCGCTGGATATCGCCGATCACGACACGACAGCCTTCCTGAATGAACCGGCTGACCGACGCCGCCCCGATGCCACTGGCACCGCCTGTGATCACCGCTACCTTGCCCTGAAGTCGCATGCCTGAGCTCTCCGAAGGATGTTATGGCGGCGAATCATAGGCACGCTCCGCGTGCGGGCGCCACCCCTCGAGGGGCTCCGGAGACTTGTGCCACCGCGACCGACGGACCGATCATTAGCAGCCTGCCCCCGGAGCTCCTCCATGACCGATTCCAACACGTCTATCGTCCGCGCTTTTCTCGCCGCCGCAGCGGCCGGGGACAAGCTTGCGATGGCGCGTCTGGCGGCGCCCGATTTGGTCGTTATCGAGGCCGAGTCCCTGCCCTATGCAGGTCGCCACGTCGGGCTGGATGCCTTTCTCGCCCTGGTGGCCCGTGTCTTCGGGGCCTGGCTAGATACACGTGTGGCGGTGGAACGCTTCATTGCCGAGGGCGATCACGTGGTGGTGGTGGCCACGCTGCACGGGCGTTCGCGCGATGACAACGCAGCGCTCGAGATGCCGATCGCGGAAATCTGGCGCGTCGAAGGCGGCACGATCCGGGAGATCCGGCCCTTCTACTTCGACACGCACCGGATGCTGGGCTTGATGGGTCAGCAGGATCCGGACGGACAGGGCCATCGGGCCTGAACAGCTCTTCTGACACGAGACTGATTTTCGGAGATTAAGCCCCGGCTTCAGGATCCCAGGGGCCTGACCCGATGCAGTCTGGTTGCCCATCGGACGGTGCGGCTTGAACTCCCCCAGACCGCGCGAGACCTGAAACAACAGTTTCTGCGTGAGAGAGGCCGGTACCCGCCGTTGACGCAGCCGGTACCGCCCCCACGCACATACGACTACCGCTTACGAAGTTCGCTCAGCTTGTGCTTCGCCTCGTCTGCGGCCAGCTTGACGCAGCGCGGATCCGAGGTAACCAGCGGATACAAGGAATCCAGCTGCTTGCAGTTGTCCTCGGCAGCCTCATCGATAAGCTGCTCGACCCGCGCCACATCCACGGCCTTCTTGAGATCAAAGCCCACAAGGCTGACGCTGCGTGAGAGGGAGATCTCCTCCATCGGCATCCCGCTCGAGGAACGCCCCACCACTGCACGTTCAACCGTGCGTGGCGCGGTCACGGTGATCTGCTCGATATCAGGTCCTCCCAAGGCTGCAGTGCTTGCGACTACAACGCCGACCGCAATAACGGCGGCACCCAAAAATGCCCATTTCGA
>CAJADV010000030.1 GCA_903938575.1 uncultured Gammaproteobacteria bacterium | reverse complement strand
GCCCGGAGCAGTGCACCGACCCGGCCCGCAAGCCCTTCGGCCACCATGACCACCGCGGCCAGCGCGAGGAACAGCAGTGCTCCGTGGGCGCGCGGGGAGCCTGCGTGGTGCCCGGCGGGATGCGTGCCTGCTCGCTCACCAGGGCCACTATGCGCGAAGAACGCACGGTAACGGGTGGTCTGCATACCAAGGAAAACGGCATAGATGGCCACCGAGGCGACGCCGACAAACACCATCATCGGATCGCTCATCCAACCGCCCTCCCGGCTCGAGGTGAAACGCGGCAGCACCAGAGTGATCATGCCCAGCGTGATGATGAGCGGCATGTAGGCGCCTGCGGACTGCGCGTTGAATTCCTGCTCCGTGCGACGCGCTCCGCCCAGCAGCAAGGCAAGCCCGAGCAGCAGGTTCAGGATGATCATGAGCACTGAAAACATGGTATCGCGCGCCACCGAGTCATCGCCGTTGGCGCCCAGCATCACGGCACATACGGCTGCGACCTCGATCGTGATCGCAGCAACCGTGAGGATGAGCGTTCCGTAAGGCTCTCCGAGTATCTCGGCCAGTTCATCGGCATGCGCCATGGCGCGGAATGCGCACATGAGGATCACCGTGACGAGCCAGAGGCTCCAGGCCACATTCCAGAGTCCATCGATGTGACCAGAGGGGGACCAATGCGCGAGGACCAGCGCGCCCGTGCCGAGCCCGATGGCGATCGGGGACTCGCGCAGGGCCTGGGCGAGCAGGGGGGTGGATGTGCCGGGGGCGTGGTGCATGAGCATGGGCGCAGCTTAGATGCCTGGCTCGCCCGAACCAAGCAGATGCTCACGCCGATCAAGGGATCCTGGCGCTACCAGGCTGCAGGGCACAGATCCTTTCTACGGCTCCCAAAAAGGTGTCTCCGTCGCGCCAAGGGCATTATTCTTGGCCCCGCCGTATTCCGTGCGGGAAACCGCCAACGGGCTTCGGCTCCCCGATGCCTTCCGTCACGAGAGCAACGCCATGACACGCATCCGTCTGCTGCAGACAAACGAGCTTGAGCCCGATATCGCGGCGGACTGCCTTCAGTTCGAAGCGGTCACGGGCGACTCCTCGGGCTGGAGGGCGCTGGCGCACCGGCCCGATCTGCTTCGGCTGTTACGCGGTTTCTACACACCGCTCCAGTTCGAGGGGCTGCTGAGCCGCAAGCTGATCGAGCTGGTGCGCCTTGGCATCGCGCAGATCAACCAGTGCCAGAACTGCCTGCTTACCCGTTACCCGGATTCGATCGAAGACGGCCTGACCGAGGAGCTGGTTCGCGCATTGCCCGATGCGCAGGCGAGCCCGCTGTTCACAGAGCGCGAGAAGGCTGCGATCGAGTTCGGACAAAAGATGGCGCGCAACCATTTTTCGATTGGCGACGAGGATTTCATTCGCTTGCATCTGCATTTCAGCGAACAGGAAGTCGTCGAACTGTGCCTCGATGTCGCGATGTTCGTCGGACTCGGGCGACTTTTCGCCACGATCGACGCGCGCAACACGGTCTGCGTGATCCCCACTGCCACCAAGACCGCGACGGACGGCGGCACCGCGCCCGACGTGCGGGCACGGGAGATCTGAGGCTCCGTTCACCCTCAGGATCGGCCGGCGCCTTCGTCCGGCGAGGACGGCGTGCTGGCGGCGGTGACGGACTCGACCCCTCGTAGACAACTCTCTGACGTTAGTGCCTACTTGTTTCATCGCCAACTGAGGATCGCTCCGTGAAGACCCGTCCGCATCAGGTTCTCGGCGGCTTGCTTGTCGCAGCCGTACTGGCCACCGCACTTACCGTCGGTTCTGCCTCCGCGCAGACCTCCGCCACCGCGGCGCCCGCGGCAGCACCGGCCGCGACCACGACGCTCCCCCACTGGACCTATGGGGGCAAGGAGGGTCCGAAGCACTGGGGCGAGCTCGGCCCTGCTGACTCCGCGTGCTCTCACGGGTCGTACCAGACGCCGATCGACATCCGCAAGGCGACCCCGGCCAAGCTTCCGAAGATCAGGTTCAACTATGTGGACGACACTGTCAGCGAGATCAACAACGGCCACACCATCGAGGCCGTTGCCGCCGAAGGCGACTCGATCACCGTCGGCGACGAGGCCTTCTCGCTGGTGCAGATGCACTTCCACGCACCGAGCGAGCACACGGTAAACGGCAAGCCGTACGCCGCCGAGTTCCACTTGGTCCACAAGACGGCTGAGGGCAAGCTCGCCGTGATCGGTGTATTCATCGAGCGCGGCAAGAAGACCAACCCGGCCTACGACACCTTCATCGCTGGCTCCACTCTGAGCAATGATGCCACGCAGTCCGAGTCCATCGACTGGCTGTCGATACTCCCGATTGACAAGACCACCTACCGCTACCAGGGCAGCCTGACCACCCCGCCGTGCAGCGAGGGCGTGAGCTGGTTCGTGATGAAGAACCCGGTGCAGCTCAGCGCCGCGCAGATCAAGGCGATCACAGCGGCCTACAGCGGCAACAACCGCCCGCTGAATCCACTTAACGGACGCACGGTCAACCTCGTCAGGCAGAAGTAGTCGGCCCCGATTTCGGCAGTTGCTGCAACAACGCAAGGTCGAGGCTCTGGCGGCCTCCTTCCGGATGCGTCAATGATATTCGCGACGTCGGTGTGTCCCCTGTGAGCGACTGCAAGATGTCTGGCGAGCCGGATGTCTCCTTCCCGATCGTGCTGCTTCGCGGCAGTGGTCAGATCCTGTTCCAGCCGTCGGCGTTGACTGGCGCGGCGTTCCTCCTTCTGGTCCGGTGGCAGTCGCCACCCGCTGCGGGGGCGTGCATTGCCGGCTTGTTCGGCGCCACCCTGAGCGCCATGCTCCTCGAGCGCTCGAGCGCTGCGTATGCCGACGGCTCCGGTGGATTCAACGGCGCTCTGTTGGGTCAGAGAGCCTTGCCATCGATGAGGCGCAGCTGTCTTACGTGACGCGGCGCCTGCGCGATCTGCTGAGCGACATGGACTCCGAAGCCGTGGATTGGCTGGATCGTCACCATAGACTGTTGAGCGCCGCGTACCCGAAAAAGCTGCCGTTCATCCTGAGCGCCACCAAGGAGTTTGACTTCGACCTCGCTGTCGTGCGGCTCGATGCGGCTGTGGCAGCGCGTGCAGCAGGAGTCTGAGCCCACGCAAAGCGGGCCATCGACGTCCGCTGGCTATGTAGGACCAGCCCGTCCTCGGCGTCGATAGGGGGAGTTGCGTGCGCAGGGTCAAGTTCATGAGACTAGGCACGAGCATCACGATGTCTGCGCTGCGCGCGCAGATCCTGATGCGCATGCCCTGACAGTCTCAAGGTAGCGTCCTCATGATCCGCATCACACTCGCCACAGCGACCCTCGCCTTCGCGCTCATGACAACGCCGCACGGCGTCTGCGCAGCTGAAAGCCTGCACGCACAGCCGCCCAATGCACCGCGCCAGAAACCCGCTTTCGCGGGTCAGACCCGCGCGCCAGAGCAGCGTAGCGAGGTGGCCTTTGATGTCCTTAGCGTCGCGCGCGGGTTCGAGTATCCGTGGGGCCTCGCCTTCCTGCCCTCGGGAGAGATGCTCGTGACGGAGCGGCCCGGGCGGCTGCGACTCGTCACTGCAACCGGTGAGCTATCGGCGCCGTTAAAGGGCGTGCCGCGCGTCTATGCCGGTTCACAGGGCGGCCTGCTGGATGTAGCGATCGATCCAGACTTCGCATCGAACGGATTCGTGTACCTCAGCTACGCTGAGCCGCTTCAGCGCGGCCGTAGCGGCACCGCAGTCGCGCGGGGAACGCTGGTGCGGGAGGGCGGTGCGAGGCTGGAAGGCGTGCAGCGCATCTATCGGCAGGAACCGGCTCTGCAGTCCACCGGGCACTACGGATCGCGGCTCGTCTTCGCGCCGGACGGCACGCTCTTCGTGACACAGGGTGACCGCCAGATCGCCGAAGGTCGCCTGCTCACCCAGCAGCCCGATGCCCTGCAAGGCAAGATCGTGCGCATCCGCCCCGATGGTTCCATACCCCAGGACAATCCCTTCGTCGGCGTGCCGGGGCATCGCCCGGAGGTCTGGTCCACCGGGCACCGGAACATCCAGTCAGCTGCTATCCACCCCGCCACTGGCGAGCTCTGGGAACTGGAGCACGGCACGCGCGGCGGCGACGAGCTGAATATCGCCCGCAAGGGGAAGAACTACGGCTGGCCGCTCATCGCCTACGGTATCGAGTACCGCGGCGGGCCTATTGGCGAGGGGTTGACGGCGCGTGAGGGGCTGGAGCAACCCGTTTACTACTGGGACCCGAACATCGCACCGAGCGGTATGTTGTTCTACACGGGCGCGCTTTTCCCGGCGTGGAAGGGAAACATCCTTGTTGGAGGGCTTGCAGCGACAAGCCTGGTGAGACTGGTGATCGAGGGTGAGCATGTAGTGGGAGAGGAGCACTTGCTGCGGGATCTCAAGCCCGCACCGGAGCGGATCCGGGATGTGCGGCAGGGGCCGGAGGGCGCGGTATACCTGCTAACGGACAGCTCGCAGGGGCGGATTCTCAAACTGTTGCCGAGGCCCTGAGGCATCGTCGCTGCCTGCCAGCACTCGCTCCACCGGCTTGATGCAGGACCTGAGCGCGGCGTGGCCTTCCAGCTCGGCTGCGGGAGACGGCGTGGTTCGCGGGCTGCGTTGGTGACCCGGGCACCAGACCTTCCGCTAATCTCCACATCCTTACACGCAGGAAAAATATCCCATGAAGGCCGTCATCGCCGAGGAACTCGGACCCTCAGAGTGTTACGAGCTGCGTGACGTCCCCACGCCCGAGCCTGCAGCCGGTGAGGTGCGCGTGCGGGTGTTGGCAGCGGGGGTGGGGTATTTCGATGCCCTGATGGCCCGCGGTGGCTACCAGGTGCGCCCGCCGCTGCCTTTCGTGCCGGGCTCCGAATTCGCGGGTATCGTCGAGTGCTGCGGCCCCGGGGTTGCGGAGCCTGCGCCGGGACAGCGCGTGATCGGTGGCAGTTTTGGCAAGGTCTTCGCCGAGTACCTCTGCGTGCCTGCCGCAACACTGATGCCGCTGCCTGCCGTGCTCAGTCCCGAAGCGGGTGCGGCCTTCCTGGTGAACTACCAGACTGCTGCGCACGCACTGATCCAGCGGGCGGAGCTTCGCGCCGGTGAAACCTTGCTGGTGCTGGGTGCTGCCGGTGGCACGGGGAGCGCCGCCGTGCAGGTGGGCAAACGCCTCGGCGCCCGCGTGATCGCTGCGGCCTCCTCCCCGGAGAAGCGCGCCTTCGCGCTCGCCGCGGGCGCGGACCTTGCGCTTGATTACAGCCTTCCCGACTGGCGGGAGGCATTGAAGCGCCTGTGCGCGGGCGGTGGCGTCGACGTGATCTTCGATCCGGTAGGGGGTGAGCTTTTCGAGCCTGCCTTCCGCAGCCTCGCCTGGGGT
>CAJADV010000029.1 GCA_903938575.1 uncultured Gammaproteobacteria bacterium | reverse complement strand
GGCGACTCCGGACGAGGGCGGGCGCTATGCGCTCGACCAGCCGCTTCGCATCGCGCTGGCGCTGCAGCGCGCGGATGCGCTGGGGCCCGCATTCGATGCCATCGAAGTCGATGAAATGGCTGCGTTGCTTGGTCGCCGCGTCGAGGATATCGACGAGGCCAATGCGCAACTGGAGCGGCTGGTCATGGCCAGCGGCCCGGAGCGTGATGCAGAGTTTTTGGCGTATTTCCTCCGCCGCGTCCTGCGCGAGCACGAACTGCACCGGCCAGCGCTGCTGCAATACGGCGATCGGGAACTGCAGCCTTTCGAGTGATCGAGGTGGGCTGCAGCTGGGGCAGAAGCGGTGTCGACAGTGATGCGGCGGGGCCCGGCGGTGCGTCGGCGCTTGCACTCAGGGCAGCGCGTCCACCTGCAGCAGCTGTATGGTCATGCCGCCAAGGTGCTCTTCGGTGTTGAGGTATGTCTCCTGGATGCGCGAGCGCTTGCCTTCGTAGGTGGTCTCGAATTCGTAATCGAGTGTGGCGCGAAAACCCTCTGCCTGCAGCGCTGCAACGGTCTCCTCCATGTTCTCGACGTAGAAACACAGATGCTGCATGCCCTCGCCGTGTTTTTGCAGGAAGCGGGTGTGGGGTGTCTCGCCCTCCAGCACTTCAACCAGTTCTATCGATACCGCGCCTGATTTGCCGAAGGCCGCCCGGAAGCGCGCGCGTGCGGGCTTGCCGTCGATGTTGAAGCGCATGCCCTCGCCCATGGCGTAATCGTCGATCGTGAATTCGATGCCGAACATGCGCGTATAGAACTCGGCGGTCTTGTTGCAGTCTTTCACCGCCAGGCCGATGTGCGCCACGGGACCCAGTTTCACCACCGGCGCGCGTGGCGCGGGGCTCGCAGCGGGCGCGGGAGGCACATAGCCGTCGGCCTGTGCCACGGACTCGTTCGCGAAGAACTTTTCCATTTCCTCCTCGAGGAAGGCGCGCGCCGTACGATCCATCATGTTCAGGCGCCGCTCGTTGATGAGTAGCGTCTGGTGCGCGATCCACTCCTGCCAGGCCTGGCGGGAGACCGTGTCGAAGATGCGCTGCCCGCGCGGTCCGGGAAACGGTGGCGTTGCGAGGCCTTCCATCTCACGCTGGTACTTGCGGCACAGGACGGTACGGCTCATGGCGAGTGGTCTCCGCGGGCGAGGTGGATCAGGAAAGCGCGTCGATCAGTTTTTTCACGGGCGCAGCCAGACCGAGCGCGCGCTGCCCCGGCTTGTACCACGCGAGGCGCTGGTCTTCCAGCACGTGGCCGATCAGACCTGGCACGGCGAGGTGCACGGGCGTGATGTCCAGGTGGAAATGACTGAAAGTGTGACGGAACGGCGTGCCGCGCTGCACCGTAAGCGGCGCCTCACCGGCGATGTACTCGCAGGCGCTGGCGGCATCATCGTCCGCGCCGATTTCCGGAAAACTCCACAGACCGCCCCAGATCCCGGGCGAGGGTCTTTTCTCGAGGAGGAATTCGCCCGCGTCATTGCGGATCACCAGCATCCCGCAGCGCCGCTCCGGCAGGCGACGCGAACGCTTGCGCGCGGGATAGCGCGTGGGCGTGCCTTCGGCGCGTGCCACGCAAGCCTCGGCCAGCGGACAGAGCGGGCACGCGGGGCGGCTACGCGTGCAGAGCGTGGCGCCCAGATCCATGATCGCCTGGGTGTAGTCGGCGCAGCGCTCGGCTGGCGTCAGCGTGTCCGCGAGATCCCAGAGCGCGGAGAGTGTTGCGCTCTGCGTGGGGTCGCCTTCAATCGCATGCAGCCGCGTCAGCACGCGCTTCACGTTGCCGTCGAGTATCGGCGCACGCGTGCCACCGGCGATCGCCAGCACCGCGCCAGCCGTTGAGCGGCCGATTCCCGGCAGTGCGCAGAGGCCCTCCAGCGTTCGGGGGAACTCCCCGCCGTGCTCCTCCTGCACCCTGCGCGCAGCGCGCAGCAGGTTCCGCGCGCGGGCGTAGTAACCGAGCCCCGTCCAGTGATGCAGTACGTCGTCTTCGTGTGCGTTCGCGAGTGCGGCCACGTCCGGGAAGCGCGCCATGAAGCGCTCGAAGTAGGGGATGACCGTGCTCACTTGCGTCTGCTGCAGCATGATTTCGGAGATCCACACCCGGTAGGGAGTGATGTCTTGCTGCCACGGCAAGTCGTGGCGGCCATGGCGATCGAACCACGCCAGCAGCGGTGCGGCGATGCCGCCCCCGGACGCGGTCACCGGCATGCCGCCGCCCTGATCAGTGTCGGCGGAGGAAGTCATCGAGCTTGTCCTTCAGATTCTTGCGGGCGAGTTGGCGGGCGATCTTCCGCAGATCGTCCTTGTCTATGCCACACCAGTTGGCGGGATCCTCGTCGAAGGAGCCCTTGCAGCTGATTGGCCACTCGATGCGCTGCATCTTGCGGGTCATGCGGCACGCCGGATCGATGGATTCCATGTCGCCGGTGATTCTCGCGTCGAGCTGCAGCCGCAGTGTGCGCTGTGACAGGTCGACATTGCCAAAGCCGTCCAGGGACATGGTTGGCATGGTCGCCGAGAGCGTGCTCAGTTCCCCCACGCCATTGCTGAACGCGATGCTGGCGTCGAGCCTTTGCAGCCGGGTCAGCGGCTCGAAGCTGCGCCCTGGTGATTCACCGTTCAGCGCGGCAGCCGCCTTGCAAACGGCCTCTTCGGCGTTGGTGCCGTGCAGCACCGGCTGGTCCACGTGCACCTGCAGCGGGCCGCTCAGGGAGGTCGCCCACTGAGCACCGGAAAATCCCCGCGCCTGCAATTGGAGCGTGGCCTCGAGGGTGCCGCTCATCGTGTTCATCTGCCGCGTGACCGAGAGCAGTTTTTGCAGGTCCACGGCAGAGAGTTCGGCAGCAACCTGTATTCCGCCTTCATCGCGCGTGTCGATGCGGGCATCGGCCCACACCCGGCCCCCGTCGAGCGTCGCCTCGATCTGCGCCCGCTCGCCGGCCGTGTAGCTCGCCTCGCCGTTCAGATGCAAATCGCCGGTACCCAGCCGCGCGGCGTGGAGCCCGAGTGTGTTCTTGCTCCAGCTGTAATCGGCCTGCAAGGTGATGCCGTGCAGCAGATCAGGATTCAGCGCAGCCGGGAGCTGGATTCCACGTTTCGCCGTCAGCGCGGGCAAGTCGAGCGCGGTGACGTCAAGATGGCCGGTCATGGCGGGCAGGTTCCCGTCGAGCCGGCCGGAGAACCTGGCGGTGAGGCCGTCCATGTCGAGCGCTGCATCTGCGACATCGAGGGTGTGCGCGTCGATGTCGACGCCACTTTCGGGCAATGTGATCGCCACGGTGTCGCCGCTCGCGATCCTGAGCGAGAGCCGCGTATCCCTCAGGCTGGCAGTCCCGGTGCCGGGCCCGACAGCCACTTCGGTTTGCAGCGTAAAGCCCAGCGACTGCGCATTTTCTCCATCGTGGTCGCTGCTCTCCAGACGGCCATTCACGCTGAGCGGAAAGGGCTCGTCGCGGGTGTTCATGTGTTCCGCAAAGAGCGATTCCACGATCGCCTGCCGGCGCTTTCCTGCGCGGAGATCATCCAGTGTGACGAGTGCGTCCTCGATGCGCAGCGAGGTGATAGGGATTTGCTGCGCCGGACCGGGCTCGACTGCCGCGTCCTCAGAAGCGGCCGGCGTGGGGCGCTCGCGGGCGCGGCGCAGATGTTCCCAGTTGCCACGGCCCTCTGCATCCCGCACCAGATTTATCCGCAGGCCTTCCAGTCGGAGTCCGTCCGCATGCAGCTCACCGCGCAACAGCGAGAGCAGGCTGATAGTGAGGTGTAGCCGAGCGGCCGAGGCGAAGTCCTGCTCCGAGCCGGCTGGCGTTGTCAGTCGCAGAGCGTCTGCGGCAATGCCAGGTGTGGGAAAAAGATCGAGACCAAGCGCGCCATCGATGCCCAGCGTGGCGTTTAAGTGGGCGCCGGCCTGTTCGATCAGCACGGCTTTGATGCTCTTCTCATCGACCATCAAACAGAGCAAGGCGGCAAGGCCCGCGGGCAGCGCCAGCAGCACCCCGAGGGTGATGAACAACCGTTTGAGCGCAACGCTCATGGCGACCTCCGCAAGTGGTCGGAGTGTCCGATGGTAACGGAATCCCCCTCCGGCGGTGGCCTCGCTGCGCAGGCACCTCTTGCACGGTGCCGGGCGATGGCCGTGACCATCGGGCCACGGGCTTGGGTCACACCCAGTAATGCCCGTTTTGCCGACTCTTGCAGCGGGTCGGCGGGGCTATACTTCGAGACTCATCCGATCTGTTTTTATCCTTTTTGCAAGGCGCCGAACGTATGGCAGAGCGAATTGCCGAGGTCACCCGCAACACGCTGGAAACCCAGATCCGCGTACGCATAAATCTGGACGGCACCGGTCGCGCGCAGCTCGCAACGGGCTTGCCGTTCCTCGATCACATGCTCGATCAGGTGGTTCGCCACGGACTCGTGGACATCGAGATCGAGGCGAAAGGCGATCTGCATATCGACGCCCACCACACGGTGGAGGATATCGGCATAACGCTGGGTCAGGCCGTGGCCCGGGCGCTGGGCGACAAGGCCGGGCTCGTGCGCTACGGACACGCCTATGTCCCGCTCGACGAGGCTCTGTCGCGTGTCGTGATTGACCTCTCGGGCCGTCCGGGGCTGGAGTTCCATGTTCCTTTCGTGCGCGCGATGATCGGCGCCTTCGACGTCGATCTGTTCCACGAGTTTTTCCAGGGCTTCGTGAACCATGCGATGGTCACGCTGCACGTGGATGGCCTGCGTGGCCAGAACGCCCACCACCAGGCCGAGACCGTGTTCAAGGCTTTCGGTCGGGCGCTGCGGATGGCGGTGACGCCGGATTCCCGGCAGGCGGGAGCCATGCCATCCACCAAGGGTTCGCTCTGAGCGAACTGGCGGGTCTTGTTTCAGCATGAGCGAGCGTATTGCAGTTATTGATTACGGCATGGGCAACCTGCACTCGGTGGCCAAGGCGCTGGCATGCGTGGCGCCTGGGGCTGAGGTGCTGGTCACCGATGATGCGGTGTGCATCGCCAGCGCAGATCGTGTGGTTTTCCCGGGAGTCGGCGCCATTCGCGACTGCATCGGCGAGATCCACCGGCGCGCTCTCGCGCCCGTGATCCGTGACGCCGCAGCCTCGGGTCGTCCCATGCTCGCGATTTGCGTGGGCCTGCAGGCCTTGATGGGCCATAGCGAAGAAAACGGCGGAGTGGATTGCCTGGGCATCCTGCCGGGGCGCGTGAGCCGTTTCCCGGCCGGTCTGCAAGACGAGGACAACAACGCGCTCAAGGTGCCCCACATGGGCTGGAGCCGCGTGAGGCAGGAGCCTCACCCGCTGTGGTCCGGCATCCCCGACGGCGAGCGGTTTTACTTCGTTCACAGTTATTACGTCCGGCCTGACGCGCGGGACCAGCTTGCCGGCAGTTGCGAGTACGGCCTGGAGTTTGCCGCAGCGCTTGCGCGCGATGCGCTCTTCGCCGTGCAGTTCCATCCGGAGAAGAGCCACACGCCGGGGCTTCTGCTCCTCCGGAATTTCTGCAGTTGGAACGGACAATGCTGATCATTCCCGCCATCGATCTGAAAGACGGCAAGTGCGTGCGGCTGCGCCAGGGGCGCATGGACGAGGCCACCGTATTCGGCGATGACCCGCTTGCCATGGCGGCCCGCTGGGTCGAGGAGGGCGCCCGGCGTCTGCACCTGGTGGATCTCAATGGGGCCTTTGCCGGGGAGCCGGTGAATGCCGCCGCGGTGCGCGCGATCACCCGCGCTTTTCCCGGCATGCCCGTGCAAATAGGTGGTGGAATCCGCAGCCGTGACGTTGCCGCGCGCTACCTGGACATGGGTGTCGAGTGGGTGATCATCGGTACGCAAGCGGTGAAGGATCCGGCTTTCGTGGCTGCACTGTGCGCCGAGTTCCCGGGTCATGTGATCGTGGGGATCGACGCCAAGGACGGCATGGTCGCCACCGAGGGATGGGCAGAGGTTTCCACGGTAGGAGCGGTGCATCTGGCCACGCAGTTCCGGGCGGCGGGGGTGAGCGCCATCGTCTACACCGATATCGCCCGCGACGGGATGCTGTCGGGAGTCAATCTGGAGGCCACCCGTGAACTCGCCGAGCAGGGCGGCATCCCGGTGATCGCCTCGGGCGGCGTGGCCACGCTGGCCGATGTGCAGGCCCTCGCAGCGCACGAGCAAAGCGGTATCTGCGGGGCTATCACAGGCCGGGCCATCTACGAAGGCACGCTGGATCTCCGCGAGGCGCAGGCCTGGTGCGACCGGATGCCGGGAGGCTGAAATGGGGCTTGCCAGACGGATCATCCCCTGTCTCGACGTCGACAAGGGACGCGTGGTGAAAGGCGTGCGTTTCGTCGATATACGCGATGCCGGCGATCCGGTGGAGATCGCACGCCGCTACAACGAGCAGGGCGCAGACGAGATCACGTTTCTTGATATCACCGCGAGCCATGAGGGCCGGGACACCACGCTGCGCACGGTCGAGCGGATGGCGAGCGAGGTGTTCATTCCCCTCACCGTTGGCGGGGGCGTGCGCGAACTCGCGGATATCCGCAATCTCCTGACTGCGGGCGCCGACAAGGTCGCGATAAACAGCGCCGCGACCCAGCGGCCGGAGTTCGTGCGCGAGGCGGCCGCGCGCTTCGGCACGCAGTGCATCGTGCTTGCCGTCGATGCCAAGCGCACAAGCGCCAGGGGCGAAGCCTTGCGTTGGGAGATCTTCACGCACGGTGGCCGCCGCGAGACCGGTATCGATGCCCTCGAATGGGCGGCGCGGAT
>CAJADV010000028.1 GCA_903938575.1 uncultured Gammaproteobacteria bacterium | reverse complement strand
GTGATGCCGCGCTTGCCGTTGACGATGCCGCTGATCCGGCCGGGTGGTACGGCTATATCTCGGGCGAGCCGATTGATGCTGATCTCCATCGGCTTCATGAACTCTTCGCGCAGGATTTCACCCGGGTGGTCGTTGATCCGAATACTGTATTGCCCTTTGCGCTCGCCCTTGAGTGCCTCATGTCCGATCCTCCCAATCGGTCCAGTCCACCGCGTACATCTCGAGGTAACTGTTCACGGCCTCGCCGATGGTGGCAAAGAAGCGCTCCTCGCCCAGCCGTGAGAGCAGGCCGAACCGCTTGAGCTTGTCCTTCACCGGATCTTTCATTTCTGCGAAACAGAGCTGTATGCCTGCCGTGCGCAGGATGCGGTCCAGCTCATCGAGCATGTCGGCGGCCGTGACATCAACGCTGGTGACGGGCTCCGCGCCAACCACCAGCCAGCGCACCGGCGTGGCGGATGCAGCCACTGTATCCAGCACGCGCGACTGAAACAGCTCGGCATTGGCGAAAAACAACGGCGCATCCCAGCGAAACAGCAACAACCCCGGCACCTGACGCGCGTCGGGGTAGCGTGCGAGATCGTGGTAACCCTTCATGCCCTCGACGCGGCCAAGCACCGCGAAATGCGGTCTCCAGCCGTCCCACAGGAATTCGATGACTGCGGCCACGATGGCGAGTCCGATCCCCGGGATCGCCCCGAAAAGCGCCACCCCCGCGAAGCAGCCCACCGAGAGCCAGAATTCCCACCGCTGGATGCGATAGATGCGGCGCAGGTCGCTGACCTCTACCAAGGCACAGGCAGAGGCGATGACCACCGCGGCCAGCGTCGCACGGGGCAGGCTTGCAAGCATCCCGGGCGCAAGCACGAGCAGCAGGCACACCGCGAGAGCGCCGACCACGCCCGTCAACTGTGTCTTTGCGCCAGCCATTTCGGCCACGGGTGTTCGCGATGCACTCGCACTTACCGGAAAACCCTGGAAAAGCCCGGCTGCCAGATTGGCCGCGCCCAGCCCCACCATTTCCCGGTTCGGGTCGGAGAGTGCGCCGGTACGCGCGGCGTAACTGCGTGCCAGGACACTTGTATCGGCAAAGGATACCAGCGCCACCGCCAGGCCCCCGATCAAGACGGGCGCGATGTCGTCGAGACGGATCAACGGTAGGCGGATGGCCGGCAAGCCCTGAGGCAGCGCACCCACCACATCGACGCCCGTGCGCAGCGTGTCCTCCAGCACTGCATTCAGCAGGGTCGCGCCGGCCACGGCAATCAAAACGCCCGGCACGCCTTTGCGCCGCGCGGACACGAACACCACCAGCAACGTGCTTAAGGCCAGAGCGAGCGACACAAGGTTTGTCTTGCCCTGCGCCAGTGCCTGCAAAAACGCCCATGCCTGCTCCAGCAGGCCTCCGGAGGCGATCTTGAAGCCGAAAAATGCGGGCAACTGGCTCACGATCACGGTGAGCGCTATGCCGTTCATGTAGCCATAACGGATCGGCTTTGACAGCAGTTCGGTCACGAAGCCGAGGCGGAGGCTGCCGGCCAGTACGCAGATGGTTCCAGACACCAGCGCCAGCATGGCCGCCAGCGACATGGCGCGTGCCGGATCGCCACCCGACAAGGGCAGCACGACGCCGAGAATGAGGGCCACCAGCGAAGAGTCCGGCCCCAGAACCAGAACCCGGCTCGGGCCGAACACCGCATAGGCGAGCAGCCCGAAAATCGTGGCGTACAAGCCGCCGATCGCAGGCACGCCGGAGGCTACGGCGTAGGCAATTCCCACCGGCACCAGCACGGCTGTCAGGGCAAGCCCGGCCATGAGGTCATGGCGCAGCCAGCTGATTTCATACTC
>CAJADV010000027.1 GCA_903938575.1 uncultured Gammaproteobacteria bacterium | reverse complement strand
TCATTCGTGAAATCGTCGGGAACGATTTCACGGATGCGGCAGCCTCGGCACAGGGATGTGCCGAGGCGTGAGCGAGCGGGGAAGCCCCTTGGCGCGAAGCGCTCGCTCGGTGCCGTGCACCATCATGTGGGGATGCTTCGGCGACTCGCCTCCTCGGGCTGCCTGAAGCACGGCCTGCGCCCGGGGCTTTTCGGGTTGTCTCTGCCTCGCCCGCGCTTCGGGCCAAGGGGCTTAGCCGGGAGCGGCCTTCATTCGTGAAATCGTCGGGAACGATTTCACGGATGCGGCAGCCTCGGCACAGGGATGTGCCGAGGCGTGAGCGAGCGGGGAAGCCCCTTGGCGCGAAGCGCTCGCTCGGTGCCGTGCAGCACGACGTTGGCGCAAATACGCGGCTCGCCTCAGCGCGGAACCCGTCGCTCGCGCAGATAGCGCGGATCCCCCTCGATGCCCAACAGATCGCGGCGCAGCAGATCGAGCGCGGTGGCCGCGACCATGGTCTGGAAGAGTTTACGGGCCACGGGGAAGTACAGTTCCCGCGCGCGGATGTTCCCGGCGTTGCCCCAGGCGATCCACACGGTGCCCACCGGCTTGCCGGGGGTTGCGCCATCAGGGCCGGCAATACCTGAGACCGCCAGCGCGTACTCCGCGCCGCTCTCGCGCAGCGCGCCCGCAGCCATCTCGCGCACCACCTGCTCGCTCACGGCGCCGTGGCGTTCAAGGGTCTCGTGGCTCACGCCGAGCATCCGCTCCTTGATGCGGTTGGCGTAAACCACATAGCCCGCCTCGAAGACGCGCGAGGCGCCGGGCACCTCGGTGAGCAGTGCTGCGATCAAGCCGCCGGTGCAGGATTCCGCCAGCGCAACACGCTCACCGCGAGCCGCGAGCAGCCCCACCAGGCACGACGGCAGCGTGGTATCCGCCATGCCGATGATGTAGCCCTCGAGCATTGCGCGCAGGCGCTCCTCGCAGCCGCGGCGCGCGTCCTCGGCACGGCTGGAAAAACTCGAAACCTTGAGTTCCAACAACGGTGCACCGGCGCGGAAACCGAGTTCCACGTCCGCGGGCCAGTCAGGCATTCCGCTGCGGATCAGCTCCTGCAGTGAGGACTCGCCTATACCGAAAAGCTGGAAACGCGTGATCACCACCGGCTCGCGCAGGGGGTAGCGCTCGGCTAGCCAGGGCAGGATGTGCTCCTCGAGCATGGGCCGCAGCTCACCAGGCGGGCCGGGCGTGCAAACGATCTCGCAGCCGCGGTGCTGCAAGCGGAAGCCCACCGCGCTGCCCACGCGGTTGGGAATCAGTACGCTGCCTGCGGGCAGGAGGGCCTGCTTGCGGTTGGCGGCATTCAGCGCCAGGCCGCGGCGCCCGCACCAGGCCTCGAGGTGCGCGAGCGCCTCGGCGTTCTCGACCAGCCGCACGCCGGCCACCCGGGCAAGGGCCTCGGAGCTGAGGTCATCGCTGGTGGGCCCGAGCCCGCCGTTCACCACCAGCACCTCGCTGAGACCCGCCAGGCGCTCGACCTCGGCGCAGATCTGCGCGAGGTCGTCCCCGATGGCGAGCTTGCTGCCCACCCGCATGTTCAGGGCTTCGAGCAGGCGGGCGATCAGCGCGGAGTTGCTGTCCACGGTGACTCCGCTCATCAGCTCGTTGCCGGTCATCAACAGGTTCAGCGTCACGCAGGGTGCTCCGGTCATGCGGCTGTCACACGGTGCGGGCAGCCTTGCCGCGCTTGATTGTCTCCCACCCCCCGACCTGTTTGAATAGCCTGACCCGCCAACGGACACACTGCATCCCGTGGAATTACGCAAAATCGGCGAATTGCTGGTCGATGCACGCGCCGTGCATGCCCAGGACGTGGAGCGCGCCCTGCAACTGCAGGCCGCTGCAGGTGGGCGGCTGGGCTCCATCCTTTTTCGTACCGGTGCGGTGGCTGAGGACGCCTTGCTGAAAGCGCTGTCGGGGCAGCTGGGTGCACCCCTGCTGGGAACGGAGGTACCTCTGCCCGATGAGTCCCGCGTGCAGCAGGGTATCAGCGGGTCGGGCATTCCCGTCGACTGGTTCATCGACCAGCGCGTGCTGCTCTGGCACGAGGGCGAGGACGCCCTCGGCTGGACCGCGCAGGATCCGCTCTTGCCACTGGTGCTGCAGGCCCTGTCGGTGTGCGCCGGCGAACGCCGCCTCGATCTTTACCTGGCGCGGCGCCACGATCTCGACCAGTACCTCGACTTCCTGTCCCGCGAGCGGGCCATGGATTCGCTCTCCGGCGGCACCGACACGGCGTTGCGCGAACTCGCCGAGGAAGCCCCGATCATCGAGCTGGTGAACAATCTCCTGGCGCAGGCCGTGGAGCTCGGCGCCTCGGACATTCATGTCGAGGCGGGCGCCACGCAATTCGTGGTGCGGCTGCGCGTCGACGGCGTGCTGCACACCCGCATGACACAACCGATGGAACGGGTCCCGGCAGTGGCCTCGCGGATCAAGCTGATCTCGGGGGCTGATATCGCGGAGCGTCGGCTGCCGCAGGACGGCCGCATGAGCACCCGTGTGGGCGGGCGCGAGT
>CAJADV010000026.1 GCA_903938575.1 uncultured Gammaproteobacteria bacterium | reverse complement strand
CCGGTGACGATGGCGATCTTGTTTTGCAACAGCACTGGTGGGACTCCCGTGTTCATTGTGCATGGAGCGTGGCGATGCGGACCGAATATAGCAGCGACCGAACACGCGCCGGCAAATGCGCGCTGTCGGGCGAGCGTCTGGCATCGGGGCAGTGCAGGTCCTCAGCGGTCGTCGATATACGCGAGGAGCGCCTGGCTGCCGTTTTCCTGTGTCGTGTTACGCATCTCGTCCGCCCAGTGCCGCATCAGGGCGATCTGCAGGCTGATATCGTCAGCATCGATATTGACGGCGCCGGCGGCTGCCAGTGGCTCTCCCACCCACGTCAGCTCTATCTGTAGCCCTACCTCGTCGTAGCGGAACTGCAGCTCGACCGGTTGGGCAGGGCTTGCAAGGCGCGGCGCCGCCTGGCTGAATTCCTCGAGGAAATTGCTCGCGCGGTCGATCAGCTCTACCCGGGCGCCCCAGGTGCGGCCCTGCGTTGCAGCGAAGTCCTTGAGTGCGTTGAAGCCGGTGTCCGGCTGCCAGCGCAGGGTCGCGTTTTTTGGAATGCCAAGGCGCAGCACGGCGTTCAACGCCAGGGCCAGCAGCATGGCCGATGCCAGCGGCGACTTCAGCACTTCCTGGACGAGCAGAGGCAGATGCGCATGCCCGTACCCGTGCGAATCCACGACCAGCATGCTCGCTGCGATGGCGGAGCCGATGACGAGCGTGCGCCTGGTGTCGACCAGCCGCTGCGACAGCATGGCGATGCCCGCGCGGATCGTGAATGTCGCGGAGTAGAAGCAGGCGGCGCCGAGTATCCCGGCGGGTATCGCATAGAGCACGCTGGCCGCGCCTGGCAGCAATCCTAGCGCGATCCAGCCCACGCCGGCTGCCACGCCCACCCGGCGCGCCAGCACGCCGTTTGCCGCTCCCAGACCCACACTGCCGGAGTAAGTGTTCGTGCCCAGCACACCGACGATGCCGGCGACGACGCAGCCCAGCCCGTCGGCCAGCGTGCCGGCGCGGAGCGACTGGAAGTCCGGGGCCTTCCAGTTCGGATTGGCGAGCTGCTGGCACGCGGTCAGGTCGGCGATGGCACGGACGAAGCAGGCCACGGCGCCGATCAGGAATCCTGGCAAGAACTCGAGCGGGAAGGTTGGCAGTGCGAGCGGCCAACGCGGGATGACGACAGCGACGTGGCTCACGGCAGCCACCACACCACCCGACAACATTGCGGTGGCGAGAAAGGCCACGCACCCGGTTGTCACGCCCACGAGTACCGCCAGCGAGCGCAGGGCGGGTCGTGCCCATATGGCGACGCCGATGATGGTTGCCAGCGTGATCGCCGAAGCGCTTATCTCCATGCCGCTGGAGCGGCTGCCCGGACCGATACCCAGCATCAGCCGCAGCCCGAAGAGGCCCAGTGTGGCCCCCAGCAGCAGAATCACCACGCCGATGATCTCGGGCGGGATGTACGCGCGCAGACTGCGTATGTACTGCGACAGCAGCATCTCGGTGCAGCCGGCGACGATCGTGAGTCCCGCCACGGCCCCCAGGCCGCCGGTCCGTGCCGCCTCGACGGCGAAGGGGACGTAGAGAATCGTGCAATGGCCCAGCAACAAATAGCCCGATCCGATCCCGCGGCGGCCGAAGGCCTGTATCAGTGTGCCCAGTCCCATTGCCACCATGGCAAGGCTGACGTAGCGGGTGACCGTCTCCGCATCGGCCCCGGCGGCTTCGGCCACGATTCGGGGAAACACCAGGGTGACTGCACTGAGTGCGATGTGCTGCAGCGCGTTCAGCCAGACGATGCGCGCTGGTGGGGCAGCGTCGACTGCATACACAATCGAGGACATCGAGTGATTCCGCCTCTTCCTGATGCGCCGCGTCAGGCGCCCTGCTTGGACGGGGACAGGTCCATCGGCATGAAATCACTGTCTGGCAGTTCGTGCGCGATGCCGTAGTGGTAGTCGATGCAGATGCGCTCGCCGGCGGCTAGCCGTTCTGGCATGGCTCGCCATGCTCACGATTCCTGTGCCACCCCATGGCGGATTCTCGGCACAGCGGGTTGTGTGGCCGCCCTCAGGGCGCTGCCCGCAGCCTGGCGAGCGCGGGCGCCTCGGCATCCTCGATGCCGGCCGGCACGTTCTCGTACCAGTGGATGTTCACGAAGCCCT
>CAJADV010000025.1 GCA_903938575.1 uncultured Gammaproteobacteria bacterium | reverse complement strand
GGCCGGCCCGGGGGGAACAACAGGGGAGGTTGCCGCCGGAGCGGCAGGCTGACCCAGCCCATCGAAACCGGCGAGTACCGCCGCGATGAAATTGTCCTGCAGTGGGCGACCCTTGAGGCGGATGTCGCGGATTGCGTCATAAATTTGCGACTGCTCGGCATTGCTGCGCGCCTGCCTGACTTGGGTGACAAGCGTGGGTTCGGCGTTGGAAAGCAGCGAGCTCATGAGAAACCGAAGGCCCTTGCGGGCATGCTCGCGCAATTGAAAAAGCGGCTCTGAGGCGGCATCCGGCATGAAGTCTGTCCCTTTGCGATCCTGGCAACGCAGCCCTGCCACGCGTGCAGGCCGCGGCGGCTCGGCCACATTCAGGCGTACAAGTCGTCTTGTCGCGAAGGGAGTATACATGAGCATTACGCTAGCCAATCCCGGGCCTGCGTTGCGTGTCGGCCATCACGAAAAGCATGCGAACGGCTTGGCAAAAGCGTTTACGTTGCGCGCATGCCGTGATGCGCAGCGCAGCACACCGCCCGCGGCACATCCGACTGCTACAATTCCTGCATCAGCCTCGAAGGACCGCCATGCACATAACTCCACCGGATCCACGCGCCGTTGCAGAGAACGTCCGTGCCGCCCTCGCGGAGGACATTGGCGATGGGGACATCACGGCCGCCCTGGTGGCGCCCGACGCACGTGCACGAGCCAGGATCATCACCCGTGAGGCAGCGGTGGTCTGCGGCAGGCCTTGGGTCGACGAGGTGTTCCGGCAGGTGGATGCATCCGTGCGGATCAACTGGAAGTGTGAGGACGGCGAGCGCGTGGTGGCCGGCGCCACGCTCTACGAACTCGAGGGCCCCGCACGGGCACTGCTCACCGGCGAGCGCACGGCGCTGAATTTCCTGCAGTTGCTCTCGGGTACCGCGACCCGTTGCGCCGCATTTGCTGCCCTGCTGGATGGGCTGCCGACACGCCTGCTGGATACCCGCAAGACCATCCCGGGCCTGCGCGTCGCGCAGAAGTATGCCGTGCGTTGTGGCGGCGGCCAGAATCACCGCATCGGCCTCTTCGACGCATTTCTGGTCAAGGAAAACCATATTGCCGCCTGCGGCTCGATAGCCGCCGCGATAACTACCGCGCGTCGCAACGCACCCGGGAAACCGGTGGAAGTGGAGGTCGAGACACTGTCGCAGCTTGAGGAAGCACTGGCCGCAGGAGTGGACTCGGTGCTGCTCGACAACTTCGACCTTGAGGGCATGCGCCGCGCGGTGGCGATCACTGCCGGAAGAGCCAAACTGGAAGCGAGCGGTGGCGTGTCGGAAAGCACGCTGCGAGCGATTGCCGAAACTGGCGTGGACTACATCTCGATGGGTACGCTCACCAAGGACTGCAAGGCCATCGACCTCTCGATGCGCTTCCTGACGGAGCCGGGTTGATGCTGCACATCGCTGTGCTCCGGCTTCGCTTCCATCTGGAAGGCTGCGGATCGCTGAAGGACAAGCGCCAGCGCCTGAGCGGCCTGCG
>CAJADV010000024.1 GCA_903938575.1 uncultured Gammaproteobacteria bacterium | reverse complement strand
TTCAATCTGTTGGTGGCCTGCCACATCACCACCGGCGCGGTGGGTCTGGGGTCGTTCTGGGCGCCCGTATTCTCGCGCAAAGGCAGCCGCTTCCACGTGAAATGGGGACGCGTGTTCGTGTGGTCACTGCTGGTGACCGGCAGCAACGCCGACAGCATGGCCACCGTCACGCTGATCGCACCCGCCGACACGCATCAGCACATCCCCGACCTGTTACTGGTGAACGGCGTGTTCGGCTGGATGATGCTGTATCTCGGTGTGCTCACCGTGAACCTGGCGTGGTATGGCGATCTCGCCGTGCTGAACCGCCGCGCACATCTGGCCAACCGCACCCGCTTGAACCTGGCGTTGCAGGTGCTGCTGCTGGCCGCTGCCACCCAATGTGCGTGGCAGGGCTGGACGAGCGGCCTGTGGCTGATGGTGGGCATCTCAACGATCGGCTTCGCGACCGTCGCGACCAACGTATGGTTCCTTGCCCAGCGGGAACCCGGGCCCACGGCCTGGCTGCGCGAACACATCAAGGCGCTGATCGGCGCCGGGATTTCCGTGTACACCGCCTTCTCGGCTTTCGGCGCCGTGCGCCTCGCGCCGCAACTCGCGCTGCACCCGGTGCTCTGGGCCATCCCGCTGGTCACGGGCATTTCGCTGATCCTGTTTTTCTGGTCCACGCTGCCGCGACGCGCCGCAGCGCTCAGGTCGTAGGGAAGTCCTCGGCCACCAACCCGTCGACGATCTTCGCCGCCGAGAGCACGCCCGGCATCCCCGCCCCGGGGTGCGTACCGGCACCCACGATATAAAGCCCGCGCAACTCCTCGCTGCGGTTGTGCGGGCGAAACCACGCGCTCTGCAGCAATTGCGGCTCAATGGAGAAAGCTGCGCCGTGCAGCGAGAGCAGGTTGTCGCGGAAGTCGATTGGCGTCATCACCCGCGAGGTGGCGAGGCAATCACCGAGGCCGGGCAGCACCGTGTCTTCGAGCCGCTTCTGGACACGCTGACGGAAAGGCTCCGCAAGCGCGTTCCAGTCCGCGCCGCCGCGCAGGTTGGGCACCGGGGCCAGCACGTAGAAGGCATCGCAACCCGGGGGCGCCATCGCGGGGTCGGTCGCCGTGGGGCGGTGCAGATACAGGCTGAAGTCCTCCGCCACCTCCTTGCGATCGAAGATATCCGCCAGTAACTCCTCGTAGCGGGGCCCGAGCACCATCATGTGGTGGTAGACATCGTCGTAACGGCGGTTGGTCCCGAAGTACCAGACGAAAAGACTCATCGAGAAACTGACGCGATCGAGCTTGGCCTCGGTCCACCGGCGGCGCGGCACTTTGGCCAGAAGACGCGAATAGGTCCAGCCGACGTCGGCGTTGGACACCACGATGGGCGCCTCGATGGTCTCGCCATTGGCCAGTCGCACACCGGTGGCCTGGCCGTCGCGGGCGGTGATCTCTGTCACTTCCGTGTTGTAGCGGATCTTGCCGCCGCGCGAGTGCAGGAGGGTCAGCATCCCCTGGATCAGGGACCCGGTACCGCCCATCGCGTAGTGCACGCCGAAGCTGCGCTCGAGGTGGGAGATCAGGCAGTAATAAGCCGTGGTGGAGAGCGGGTTGCCGCCGATCAGCAGCGGGTGGAAGCTGAACAGCACCTGCAGCTTGGGGTGCTTGAAGTAGCTGCAGACCATCGCGTGGACCGAGCGGTAACCGCCCAGACGGACCATGTCGGGCGCTGCCTTGATCAGGGACCAGAGGCTGTCGAAAGGCTGATCGGCGAGTTCCTCGAAAGCTACCTTGTAGATCCGCTTGCTGGCGGCAAGAAACCGGTCAAAGGCGGGCACATCAACCGGCGAGATGCGGCCTACCTGCTCGCGCATGAGTTCCAGATCAGCGGTGTAGACGATCACGTCACCGTCGTCGAAGCGCACCTCGTAGAAGGGGTCCAGGCTGCGCAGATCCACATCATCGGCGAGCTTGCGCCCACAGGTGGCCCAGAGGTCCTCGAGGATGTAGGGCGCCGTGACGATGGTCGGGCCCGCATCGAAGGTATAACCGTCCTGGCGGTGCACATAGGCCCGGCCGCCGGGGGCATCGAGTTTCTCGAGCACAGTGACCGGGTGGCCGCGGGCTGCCAACCGCACGGCCGCCGCCAGCCCACCGAAACCGCTGCCTATGACGAGCGCCGGCGACGCATCGGTGCCTTGGCTCATCGTCGCTCCCCCGCCGTTTGCATGCCTGACCCATCCAACCTGTGGAACGGTCGGGACTGTAAATAAACCATGACAGTCTTGCAAATCGGCTGGCGGCGGGGGCCCGAAAGGTACGATCAGCGCCGGCTACGGCACCAACCCGCAGGGCACGGACCTGTCTTAAATCTGATGCTCGGCCTTCCACTGCGCGTAGGGCATGCCGTAGACGATCTCGCGGGCCTCATCCTGCGAGAGGCTCTGTCCGCGCTCCTCGGCGGCAGCCGCGTACCACTTGGACAGGCAGTTGCGGCAGAAGCCCGCGAGGCTCATCAGGTCGATGTTCTGCACATCCTTGCGGGAGTCGAGGTGAGCCAACAGGCGGCGGAAGGCGGCCGCCTCGATCTGGGTGCGGGTGCTTTCGTCGATCATGGTGAATTCCGTCCAAAAAAAAGCCCGGCGATGAAGCCGGGCTCAAGCTTTAGGAGACAACACTAACCACTTGCCGAAGGTGCAGGACAGTAAGGGGAAAAACCATCCTGAACCATTCGCCTAACTGTGACCGCAGGCTTCGCAGACAAGTTCCACGAAGACTGAAAATAATTTCCTGCGGGCCTCTCATTGGGCCTCAAACGGGGAAATACTCGCCGCCGTTCACATCGACGCAGGCCCCGGTCATGGCCCGGCTGTAGTCGGAGGCGAGGAAAATGGCCACCTTGGCGCAGTCGGCATCGTCAGGGATATCGCCAAGGGCGATGTTCTTGCCGATTTCCTTGCGCAGCGCCTCGACCGTAATGCCCTGCTGCCTGGCAGCCCCCTTCAGGTAACCCTCCACCGGCGGCCCCCACATCCAGCCCATGAAGGCCGAGTTGACGCGGATACCGTAGCCGCCAAGTTCCTTGGCAAGGTGCCCGGTGGCCACCTTGAGCGCCCCCTTGGAGGCACCGTAACCACCCTGCCAGGGCAAGGGGACGCGCGTGACCATGGTGTTGATCATCACCACCGAGCCGCCGCCCTGCGACTTCATCTGCGGAATCACTTCCTGCGTGAGCTGGATGGTGCCGAAGAAATTGATGTCCATCGTCGCGCGCCAGTCGTCGAGGTTGGCGCTCTCGATGGGCTCGAAGCTGCCGCCGGTATAGGCGCTGTTGATGAGCGAATCGATGCGGCCGAAACGCTCGATGGTGCGGGCCACCAGTGTCTTGCACTGCTCACGATCGGCGATGTCCGTGGGCACCTTGAGGACCTCGGTGCCCAGACCAAGGGCCGCGATCTGCGCCTCGGCGTCATCGAGCTTGGAAGCGGTACGGGCACAAATGGAGAGCTTGGCGCCCTCCTGCGCCGCCAGCAGGGCGAGTTCGATGCCAAGCCCCGGGCCGATTCCCGAAACGATCACGACTTTGTCTTTGAGCAACATATTCCGGTTTCCATAGTGTCTGGGAGTCGGCAAGCCTAGCAAAAGGCCTGCCCCGTGCGCCTCGTCCTCGGGTGGCAACAGCGCGGGGCGGCCGCGCCTCTAGAGCAATCAGCCCCCTGCCGCCTCGCTCTGGTAATAGCCCATCAGGATCTTCGCCACCTCCGGCCGCGCGAACTCGACCGGCAGGTCCATGCCCGCTGCCAGCATTTCGCGCACCTTGGTGCCGGAGAGCTGCACGAAGTCGTCAGCCTCGTGATCCGGCGCATCCCGCATCATCACCACCTTGCCGAGTTTCTTCGAGAAGGCGGTGTTGTCGGCGCGGAAGATCTGGATCTCGAGAGCGCCGGCAGGCACTTCCTCGTCGAACACGGTCTGCGCATCGAAGGCCCCGTAGTAGCTGCCCACGCCAGCATGGTCGCGACCCACGATCAGGTGCGAGCAACCGCAGTTCTGGCGAAACACCGCGTGCAGCACGGCCTCACGCGGGCCGGCGTAGAGCATGTCGAAACCGTAGCCGGTAATCATCACGGTGTTGGCCGGGAAGTAGAGATCGACCATCTTGCGGATGGCGGCATCGCGGATATGAGCCGGGATGTCGCCCGCCTTCAGCTTTCCGAGCAGCATGTGGATGAGCACGCCGTCGCCACCCACCGCCTCTTTTGCCATCTTGCAGAGTTCTTCGTGGGCCCGGTGCATGGGGTTGCGGGTCTGGAAAGCCACCACGGTGTTCCAGCCGCGCTCGGCGATTTCGTTGCGGATCTCGACGGCGGTGCGGAAGGTGTCGGGAAACTCCTGCTGGAAGTAGCTGAAGTTCAGCACCTCGATGGGGCCGGAAATCACGGTGCGCCCCAGTGCTGCGAAGGTGGACACACCCGGGTGCTTGGGGTCCAGGGTGCGGAAGATCTTCTCGGCCATGGCCGAGATCTCGGCCTCGGTGAATTCCTCGATGGCCTCGACGTCCTGGATGGCAAGCACCGGGTTGCCGGGCACGTTCGGGTCGCGGAGCGCAATGCGCTTGGCGCCGCGGATGGCGGAGGCATCATGGGTGAGGTTCAGGACCGGCACCGGCCAGAACAGGCCCGCGGTGGTGTGCAGGCGCTCGGCCACGGACAGCGCATCGGCGCGGCTCATGAAGCCCGTGAGCGGATTGAAATAGCCCGCGCCCAGCATCACGGCGTTGGCGGCAGCGGCGGAGTTCAGGAGCAGCGAGGGCAGGCCCTCGGCTTCTTTCTGGAGCGCCTCGTTGCGGGCGGCGTCGTATACGAAACGCGGTTGCAACTGCTCGGAACCGTGCGGTTTGATCATGGGGCTGTGTCTCCGGAGATGGCGTGTCTGGCTGGGCGCGCCCCGCAGTGTTGGCGCGCCCGGGAAATGGAAAGGATCAGGCCGAGAGGATGCCGCGGCGCGTGAGCTCGTGGATCAGCATGTCGACCTCCTGCGCCAGCGTCATGCGATCGGTGTGCAGGTGGATTTCGGGGGCCTCGGGAGCCTCGTAGGGGTCATCGATGCCGGTGAAGTTCTTGATCTGACCGGCGCGGGCTTTCTTGTAAAGACCCTTGGGGTCGCGCTTCTCGGCCTCGGCGAGTTCGCAGTCGACAAAGACCTCGATAAAGGGCATGCCGGAGGCCGCATGCAGCGCGCGCACCACGTCGCGGTCAGCGCGGTAGGGGCTGATGAAGCTCGTAAGCACGATCACACCGCCATCCACGAAGAGCTTGGCGACTTCACCGATACGGCGGATGTTCTCGGTGCGATCCTCCGAAGTAAAACCCAGGTTCTGGTTGATGCCGAGGCGGATGTTGTCGCCGTCCAGACGGTAGGAGAGCTTGCCGCGCTTGTAGAGTTCTGCCTCCAGGGCCACTGCCACCGTGCTCTTGCCGCTGCCCGAGAGGCCCGTGAACCAGA
This sequence comes from uncultured Gammaproteobacteria bacterium, assembly GCA_903938575.1. GTDB lineage: Bacteria > Pseudomonadota > Gammaproteobacteria > Pseudomonadales > UBA5518 > UBA5518. The sequence goes on along the minus strand of CAJADV010000024.1, from coordinate 6,911 downwards.
GCGTGGCGCCCTGCTGTCCCAGCAGCTGGTGGCGGTGCTCCCGCTGGATCTCGCCGTCGTGCCAGTGGACGTTGGTGGCTTTCTGCTCGGTCATCTGATGTTCCTGGGCGTTGGATGGTGGAAAGGGCTAGTTGCCGCGGCGCGGAAGGATATACCGCTCGCGGTATTCCTTGAAGGTGTCGGCCAGACCCTCCTCGGTGAAGCCATACTCCTCCAGCGTGTAATGGTGCTCCGGACGCGCCTCCCGGCGATTCATGTCGCGCCAGCGCTCCATCTCGGCGCCCGCCTCCGCGGTCAGATCCATGCCGGCAAATTCGTAGAGGCGGCGGATCTGCCCGAGCGGATCTTTAACGGTGTCCTGAAACCAGACGTCGAGGTAGCGGTCGTCGTAACCGGCGTCGCGGAAGCGCATGGTGGTCTTCATGCTCTTTGCCCATTTCTCACACCAGTGGCGCGCGATGTCGGGCTTGGAGGCGCGTTCGGCCATCGGCGCCGCGAGCGTGTACATCATGCTGGCGTATGAGGGCATCAGCTCGACCGGGTCACGGTGCGTCTGCAGCACTTTCACGTCCGGGAAGGTCTCGAAGAGCGCCTCGGGAAAGTGGATATGGTGCGGCGCCTTCAGCACCCAGCGCTCCGCGCTCTGGCCGTAGCGCTTCTTCTGCCACTGCAGGAACTGCAGCAGGCGCTTGAGATACCGGTAGGCCGGGCGCTGGTCGATACCGTCGAGCCACACGCCGTAGTGCGGCAGGTGTGCGTAGGACTCGGGCACGGTGCTGTAGAAACACTGCTCCAGCAGCATGATGTCTTCGTCTGGGCCCATGGCATCCATCGGGTGGATGGCGGCGAGTTCCGGCGCGGCCTCGAGCATCGCGCGGATCTCGGCCTCGGCGATCGCGATGCGCGGATCCCGGGAGACGAAATCCGTGCCCGGCAGTGGCACGGGGAACCGGACCTCGTACCACAGCGGCGCGAACATGCGGTGATCCGAGGCGATCGTGCGGTGCATCATCGTGGTGCCGGTACGCGGCAGGCCTACGATCGCGACCGGCGCGTTGATCTCTTCCTCGAGGATCTCGGGGTGGCGAAGGAACCAGTCCTCGGCACGCAGCCGCGTGATCAGGATGTTGCGTACACGCTCATGGAAGAAGTGCACGCCGGCGGCGTTCAGCCCCGCCTCCTCGTTCAGTGCAACCATGAGCAGGCGCATGGGCTCGACAAAGCAGTCGTCACCGAAATCGCTCAAGCCGCCAGCCTCGCGGCTGGCCTCGGCCATCAGGCGGTCGGCATCGAAAGGTGCGCCGGCGGTCTTGCTCATGCGGTCTCCTTGGCGAGTTCGGCCAGCGTGGCGTCGCGGGCGCTCGGGTGAACGATTTCGGCAGCACCGATCCAGCGGAAGCAGAGCGTGCCGTTCCTGTGGCCCGCAGTGTCGAGCCAGTTGGGCAAGCCCGGATCGCGCGCGCCGATCAGGATACGCACGCTGCCGCCGGCTCGCAGCACCGCAGTGTGCTTGTTCACGTGGATGGTGTGGTAGCGGTAATCGAGCGATTCCATCCAGTAGTTGTCGACCTGAAGGTTCCAGGAGCGGCACTCCGGGATGCGCGGCACATCGATCACCAGGAACTGCTCGGGCTCGAGGTCGAAGTAGCTGTGGTAATAGAAGATGTTCGGGTCGCCACCCACCGCCTGACACAGCGCCTGGTCCCCTGGTGGCAATTCGTTGGGCCGCGGCAGGTAGGACTCGCTCCAGTCGCAGAAGAGCCGGGCCGTGTTCTCGACGAAGGCGGCGGCGGTCTTCAGGTTGGCATCGAAGCGCTCGGCCGTAAGCGGCGCGGGCGTGGAGCCGGCGTCGAGACGCTCGATGCTGATCTGCGCGGGGATTTCGTTCTTGCGGTCCAGGAAAGTCTGGCGGATCAGCAGCGACTGGCTGTCGGGGTCCGTCGGTAGCCAATTGCCGGGCTTTGGCGTGCTGCTCAGGATCACCTCGAAGCTGCCGTCGGGGTTCAGCGCGAGCTGGTTGCTGTCCACGAAGCCGGTCTCGATCTGGCGAAAGTTCTCCGCGTAGCTGCCCTTGCTGGTGGCCATGCTGATGTAGTGAACCGTGCCCCGGGTGCCGCGCACGCGGTAATCGCAGCTCCCGTCGAGCACGGCTTTCTCGTAGATGTTGTCGGGGTTGTCGGCGCCGATCTTGATCGTCTCGTGCGAGGGCTTGTAGAGCACCGGGAACGCCGGGTCGTTGAACTCCACGTACCACTCGAGCCCCGCACGCACCAAACGGCTCAGGTAGCGGAAACCTTCGGCACGGTTGAAGGGATCTGCCGGCGTCTCGGGCCGCAGGATCTGGTCCCCGGCGCGCTTCATGGCATCACAGAACTCGGCCCAGGCCTGGCCGCTCGCCACGCGCTGATCGGCATCGGACATGGTCATGGTCTCCGTTGGAGAGAAGCAAAAAATGGAATACGGATCGTGCTATGCGCGAGGCGCGCGTGCATCACCCGAACGCAGTAGAGCCGGCCGGGGCAACGCGTATTCTTGCCGGGGACAGGTTCCGGCGAGCCCCACGGCGCCGCGCGAAGGCTAGCACAGGGTGTTGGCGGTGCACTCAGCCTGAAGTGGGCGGTGCCCGGGTGGATCTGTGCAGCGATCCGCGCCGGCGCAATTAGCCGTTGGCCACTTTTGTGTGGCACTGGCGCCACTCGGCAGGCAGCATAGCCACAGCCTTCTTAATCTTGCGGGAGCTGAAATGCGCATCGTCAGAACCGACATCACCATCGCCGCGCCTCCTCAGACCGTGTGGAGCATCCTTGATGACCTCGACCGTTACGGGGAGTGGAACCGCGTGCTGCCGCGCGCGGCCGGCTTCACCACGGCCGGCCGCAGGTTGGACGCATCCATCCGTTTCTCGAACGGTGTCAGCCACGAGTTCGGGCCACTGCTCCTGCGTGTGGTGGGCGCGCGCGAGCTGCGCTGGGTGTCCGAAGTGCCGGGCGAGGAGGTCACCCGCGCCGAGCATTACTTCATCCTCACGCCGACGGCGGACGGCGGCACGCACCTCGAACACTGCGAGAGTTTCACCGGACCGCTGGAAGACGAGATGTGGCCGCTGATGGAGCAGGCCGGGCGCGCGGATTACATCGCCCTGAACGAAGCGCTCAAGGCGCGGGCCGAAGCCGCGGTTGCGGCGCCCGAAGCCGCAGCGCTGCACCCTGCACTACCGCTCGCGCGTGAAAGGGCGTCGCCCGGTGCCGTGAGTGTGCTGCGCTGCCGGTGCCCGCAAGACACGGTCGAGGTGCATGTCGATGCGCCCGCGGTCCACAGCCACCTCTGCGGTTGCACGCAGTGCTGGAAGCCCGAGGGCGCGCTCTTCGCGCTCACGGCCGTAGTTCCTGCAGATGCCGTGAAAACGGTGGCGCACGGGGAAAAGCTCGCCGTCGTCGACGCCAGCAAAGCCATCCGGCGCCACGCCTGCAAGGCCTGCGGCGCGCATATGCACGGCGAGGTCTGCGACACCGATCACCACTTCTTCGGGTTGGCATTCATCCACCCGGAACTGGGCAGCGAGGCATCACCCGCGCCGGAGTTCGCGGGCTTCGTGTCATCGATCATCGAGAGCGGGGTCTCACCCACGCGAATGGTGGGGATCCGCAGGGCGCTCGGCGATCAGGGCATCGCGGCATGCGATGCCTTCTCACCGGAGATCATGGATCTGATCGCCTGGCACCGGATCAAGCTCGCGCGCGCGGCGCGGGCCTGAACGGGCCGCGAGAGGCGGCGGGCCTCAGTGGCCCTCCGCCAGTTTCTCGATCTGGCCCGCAAGTTTGCTGAAATCCCAGTAAGCGCGCAGAGAGACGATCTTGCCGGCGTCGTTGGCGGTGTATACCGCGACGCAGTCGGTGACGATGAGGCTGCCGTCGGGCAGTTTGTTCGAGAGCGTCACCACATTGGCGCAGGAGTCCCCCGCGGTGTGGCTCTCGCGGATATCGAAGCTGTTGATGCCGTTCGGCATCGCCATGTTCCAGAACGCCTCGATGGCCGCTTTGCCCTGATGGCCCAGTCCGGCGGGATCCAGCGGGGACACACCCACCGGATCCTGCACGATGGCGTCGTCGGCGAAGAGATCAAGCCAGGCTTGTTTGTTGCCTTCGACGACGTACTTGCCGGATTTACGGCTGGCTTCCAGGGCGAGGTAGCAATTGGGCATGGCGGGGCTCCTGTTGTTTTGATGATCGCCGGATCGTACTACATGGCGAGGCGCGGGAGCGGGCCATGCGTGCGACGGCGACCTGGGGCAGAAAAGTCGGGGGCATGGCCTCCTTCTACGGGGGAGGTCGGGGCATGGCCTCCTTTTACGAGGGAGGTCGGGGGCATGGCCTCCTTTTACGGGGGAGGTCGGGGGCATGGCCTCCTTTTACGAGGGAGGTCGGTGCATGGTCCCCTCCTGCCAGAGGTGTAGGAGCGGGCCATGCCCGCGACCCCGCAGCCCGCTTCAGGCAGCCACAGGCGCTGGCTGCGAGCCCCGGATCAGCCGCCCCGGCGTGGCGCCAGTAGGCTGTCCGCGGTCATAGACCAGCTCGCCGCTCACGATCGTTGCCACATAGCCATCAGCGGTCTGGAACACGCGCCGGCCACCGGCGGGCAGGTCATAGATGACGCCGGGGGTATGCAGGCACAGCCCCTCGAAATCGATCAGGTTGAAATCGGCCTTCATGCCCGGGCGCAACAGGCCGCGATCGAGCAGCCCCACCGAGCGCGCCGTCTTCTGTGTCTGCAGATGGACCACCCATTCGATCGGCACGCACTCGCCGCGCTGACGGTCACGCGCCATGTACTGGAGCATGAAGGTGGGCGTGCTGGCATCGCAGAGCACGCCGCAGTGAGCGCCGGCATCCGAGAGGCTGATCACCGCATTTTCGTCGTGGAGCATCGTGAGCTGGCGGCTCAAATCATGGGTCTGGTAGCCGAAGACCGGGAAGAACAGCATCCGCTTGCCGCCGTTCTCGAGCATGCGGTCGTAGGCGCGCTCCGCCGGGCTCACGCCGAGCCGCGCAGCCTCCGCGGCGATGCTGTCACCAGGCGCGGGCTCGTAGCAGGGATCGTCGCCGAGCGGGTACATGCTCTCCCACTCGCCCAGCAGCCGGTCGAGGATGGGGTGACCGAAGGCCTGCGCGGGCTCGGCAAGCATGGCCGCCTTAACCGCCGGGTCCCGCAGTTTCGCCAGACGCTCCTCCGCCGGCAGGCCGGCCAGCGGCGCGAAGGTCTGGTGCATCATGAAAGGGTGCGCGGTGCCGTCGAAAGCAAGCAGGATGGTGACCGGCCGCGCGCCCACATGGGCAATCAGCTGCGCGCCCTCGGCATTGGCCTGGCGCACGTAGTCCAGCTGCTCCTGAACCCGGGACCACTCCTCGTCGCTGCGGTAGAACAGCACGAAGCCGATCGGACGGCCGGTCTCGATGGACAGGCGCTTCATCCAGTCCATCTCCTTTTGCCATTCGTCAAAGTCCGAGACCAGCTGGTATACGCCCTTGCCGGTCTCGCCCAGCACTTTGCCTATCCCCAGCAACTCGGCCTCGTCCGCATAGGTGCCCGGCATCACCGCGCCGTCACGGGTGCGGTGGAGCTGGGTGCGTGAGGTGCTGAAGCCCACGGCACCGGCCTCTATCCCCTCGCGCACGATCGCAGCCATCTTTTCTACGTCTTCCGGGGTGGCCAGCTCATTGCGCACCCCGCGCTCGCCCATTACATAGGTGCGCACCGCGCAGTGGGGCACCTGGGCTGCGATGTCGATGGCGTGCGGCAGGCCCTCGAGCACATCCAGATATTCCGGGAAGCTCTCCCAGCCCCAGGTGATGCCCTCGTGGAGTGCGGTTCCCGGGATGTCCTCGACGTCCTCCATCACCGCGATCAGCGCATCGCGGGAGGCCGTATCCGGTTTGCAGGGCGCGAAGCCCACGCCGCAGTTGCCCATCACCAGCGTGGTGGTGCCGTGGTTCGAGGCCGGGGACAGCAGCGGGTCCCAGGTGGCCTGCCCATCCATATGGGTGTGGACGTCGACCCAGCCGGGGGTGACGAGCAGGCCCGCGGCGTCGATCTCGCGGTGACCCTTGCCGTCTACCCGGCCAACGGCGGCGATGCGCGCCCCGGAAACGGCGATATCGCCCGTGAATCCTGGCGCCCCGCTACCGTCGACGATGCGCCCGTTGCGGATGATGAGATCGTATTGCATGAACGGGCTCCTTGGCGGGTCATACCCGGGGCGGGCTGAGTCAGACGGAGTCTAGCCCAGGGGCAAGGCCCGGACGCTTACGCTTTCTTGAGAAAGGAGGGCTGCAGCAGCGGGAGAGGCGGAAGCGCTCTCCATCAGGGCATCTCAGAGGGTTCGGGCCAGACTGCGCACCAATGGGGTGCCTGACGCTGCCAAATTTTTACGGCATTAGCCCCAAACGGGGCAGGACGATGCTGCCTTCAGGGTCCATCATTGGACTTGGGCGAATCGGATATCGTCCGTTCAGCGGATGCATTCCTGAGAGTGCTCCGGCTGAGTTGGGATGCGGCCGGTCAGGGGCAGCAGGTTTTGGCAACCTCGCCGGCAATGAGCTCTGAGAAGTAGAAACAACCGTAATTTCGGAGAAGGGGTAACACATGCGCAGATCTTCCGTTCAATTTCCACTTTCTGCACTCGCGCTGGCCATAGCCGCCGGCACGGGCCTGGCGCTGCCCGCGGCAGCCCAAGACAAGGCACAGAGCTCAGGCCTCGAGGAAATCGTGGTTACAGCCCAGCGCCGCGAGGAGTCCCTGCAGGAGACCCCGATCTCCATCACTGCCTTCACAGAAAGCAAACTGAACGACCTCGGCGTCTTCGACGTAGCGCAAGTCGCGGATTTCGCACCCAACGTCAATATCCAGAAGCAGCC
>CAJADV010000023.1 GCA_903938575.1 uncultured Gammaproteobacteria bacterium | reverse complement strand
CCTCGGTGTTCCGCGAATACTGGAACAACCCCGAGGCCACAGCCGCCAGTTTCACGCCCGACGGCTGGTTTCGCACCGGCGACATCGCGGTTCGCGAGCGGGGCTACTACCGGATCATGGGGCGCCAGTCGGTCGATATCATCAAGTCAGGGGGCTACAAGCTCTCGGCTCTGGAGATCGAGGGCGTGCTGCTGGAGCACCCCGGGATCGCGGAGTGCGCGGTGCTTGGTCTGCCCGATGCGACCTGGGGCGAGGTGGTTGCCGCCGCCGTGGTGTTGCGGGAGGATACGCGGCTTGATGCCGAGGAGCTGCGCGACTGGTGCGAGCACCAGCTCTCTTCCTATAAACAGCCCCGGCGTTTCGTGTTTCTGCCAGCCTTGCCGCGCAACGCGATGGGCAAGGTCGTCAAGCCCGATCTGTGGGCCCTTTTTGCAGCATGAGGAATATCGGATGAACGGTTTCGACAAGGTGGTGGGCAGCTACGAGGAGGCGCTGTCGGGCCTCGTGGACGGCATGACCGTGCTCGCGGGAGGCTTCGGTCTGTGCGGCATCCCGGAGGGGCTGATAGCCGAGATTCGCCGCATGGGTGTGCGCGGTCTTACGGTGGTTTCGAACAATTGCGGTGTCGACGGTTTCGGGCTCGGCGTGCTGCTCGAGGATCGCCAGATCAGCAAAGTCGTTGCCTCCTACGTGGGCGAGAACAAGCTCTTCGAGCAGCAGTTGCTGAGCGGGCAGATCGAAGTCGACCTCACGCCCCAGGGCACACTCGCCGAGAAGATGCGCGCGGGCGGGGCGGGCATCCCGGCCTTCTTTACCGCCACTGGTTACGGCACTCCGGTAGGCGAGGGCAAAGAGGTGCGTCATTTCAATGGCAGACCCTACATCCTCGAGGAAGCCATCACCGGTGATTTCGCCATCGTGAAAGCCTGGAAGGCGGATCGCTACGGCAATGCGATCTACCGCCACACCGCGCAGAATTTCAACCCGCTGGCCGCCACCGCCGGGCGCATCACCGTGATGGAAGTCGAGCACATTGTCGAACCCGGCGAGCTCGATCCCGCGCACATACACACCCCCGGCATCTACGTCGACCGTCTGATCCAGGGCAGCTTCGAGAAACGCATCGAGCAGCGCACCGTGCGCGCCGGTTGAGCAGGAGACAGGATATGGCACTCTCACGCGAACAGATGGCCCGACGCGCAGCGCTAGAACTGAAGGACGGCGACTACGTGAACCTCGGCATCGGTATTCCCACGCTGGTGGCCAATTACGTGCCCGACGGGATCCGCGTCATGCTGCAATCCGAGAACGGGCTGCTCGGCATGGGCCCCTTTCCCACCGAGGATCAGGTCGACGCCGACATGATCAACGCCGGCAAGCAAACGGTCACGGCTGCCACCGGCGCGGCGATCTTCGATTCGGCCGAGTCTTTCGCGATGATCCGCGGCGGTCATGTCGATGTCACTATCCTCGGCGCCTTCGAGGTGTCGGTGCGGGGAGACATTGCGTCGTGGATGGTCCCGGGCAAATTGGTGAAGGGCATGGGCGGGGCGATGGATCTCGTGGCCGCGGCGCGCAACATCCTCGTGATCATGACGCACGCGGACAAATCGGGGGCCTCCAAACTGCTTGATGACTGCACGCTGCCGCTCACCGGAGCCGGCTGCATCCGCAAGGTGCTCACCGATCTGGCCTACCTGGAGATCGAGGACGGCGCCTTTCATCTGAGGGAGCGCGCCCCTGGCGTCAGTGTCGAGGAAATCGTGTCCAGGACCGCCGGTCGCCTGGTGGTGCCAGCGGAGGTCCCGGAGATGCGCTTTTCCTGAACTCCGGCGGGGTCTCATCCGTTAGGAGTAATCCACGTTATTTCCTATGGG
>CAJADV010000022.1 GCA_903938575.1 uncultured Gammaproteobacteria bacterium | reverse complement strand
GAGGAACAGGATCACGTCGCCCAGCATCTCGTTGGTGGCGAGGTGCTGACGCCGCGTGGCCATCGAACGCATGTAGAGCCGGTCGGAAATCAGGCTGTTCATGCGGATGCGGTCGCCGAGCAGCGCGCCGCCCGTGCGCCGGCGGGTGGGGTCCACGGCGAGCACGGCGATACGACGATCGGGAAAAAACCGCAGCAATCGCGAGAGGATTTCGTCGGTGACAGAGCTCTTGCCCGCACCGCCCGTGCCGGTGATGCCGACCACCGGCACCTGGCCTGCGCGCAGGGTCCATTCCTTGCGCAACCGCGCGAGTTCCGGCTCGCTGAAAAGGCCTTCCTCGATCGCCGAGACCATCTGCGCTACGGCGATTTCGTCATCGATGCGCGTCTCGTCCGGGCGCGCTGAGGGCTTGCGAACGGCGGCGGTGCGTTGCACGAGATCATCGATCATGCCAAGCAGACCCATCGTCATGCCGTCGCGCGGGTGGTAGATGCGCTCGACGCCGTAGGCCTGGAGCTCGTCGATCTCCTCGGGCGTGATGGTGCCGCCGCCGCCGCCGAAGACGCGAATATGCGGGGCATTCAGCTCCTTGAGCATGTCGACCATGTAGCGGAAGAATTCGTTGTGACCGCCCTGGTAAGAGCTGATGGCGATGCCATCGGCGTCCTCCTGCAGCGCCGCGCGCACGATCTCGCGCACGCCGCGGTTGTGGCCAAGGTGAATGACCTCGGCGCCTTGGGCCTGGATCAGGCGGCGCATCACGTTGATGGCGGCGTCGTGGCCGTCGAACAGCGAGGCGGCGGTAACGAAGCGCAGCGGCTTGGCTGTGCTCTCGGCGTCCGGGGTGTTCGCCGAGGCGGGCGTGGGTGCAGTGGCCATAGGATGGGTCTCCGGCGTGGCGCAGGGGTTGCAAACGGGGACGGATACCCGGCCGCTTTGAATCAGGTTTTGCAGATATTGCCCTATTGTCGGACAATGGGTCAATGATCGGCTGCCGGGCCGCGCAGCGATCCATGCGCGGCCTGTTTCGGCGGTTTTTATCTGCTGCAAATGTTTGCGAATCCCGACCAGCGTTAAGGACGAGACCGACCATTCGGGGCAACTGCGGAGACCTTCCACGTGATCCTGAGCGAGCAACAGACCAGCATCCGCGACGCCGTCCGCGCCTTCGCCAGCGAGCGGATCCGCCCGCGCTCGATGGAATTCGAGCGCAATGCCGCTTTCCCGCCCCGGCTCTTCCTGGAGCTGGGTGAACTGGGCCTGATGGGCATGATGGCGCCGGAGTCCTATGGCGGCGCCGGGGCTGACTGCGTGAGCTACGCGCTCGCACTGATCGAAGTCGCCGCGGCCGACGGCGCCCTCTCGACGATCGTATCGATCCAGAACTCGATCATGGTGAGCGGTCTGCTCGCCGAAGGCAGCGAAGCGCAGCGTGAGCGCTGGTTACCGGATCTCGTATCGGGAAAGGTGATTGGCGCCTTCGCGCTCACCGAGTCCGACGCCGGCTCCGACGCCGGCGCTATCCGTACCCGGGCGCGGCGTGTCGAGGGTGGCTGGCAACTCGACGGCAGCAAGCAGTTCATTACCTCGGGGCGTATCGCGGGCCTCGCGATGGTGATCGCTGTGAGCGACCCCGAGGCAGGCCGCAAGGGCATGTCCGCTTTCCTGGTACCCACCGACACGCCCGGTTACCGCGTCGACAAGATCGAACACAAACTTGGGCAACAGGCCTCCGACACCTGCTCGCTGCGCTTCGAAGACTGTCGTATCGGCGACGATGCCCTGCTCGGCACCGCGGGACGGGGCTACGCGATAGCGCTCTCCAACCTCGAGTCCGGGCGCATCGGCATCGCCGCGCAATCCGTGGGCATGGCGCAGGCGGCGCTCGAGATCGCGGTGAACTACGCGCGCGATCGCCGCTCCTTCGGCAAGCCCATCATCGAGCACCAGGCCGTGGGCTTCAGGCTTGCGGATCTGGCGACGCAACTCGCTGCCGCGCGCGAACTGGTGCTGCACGCTGCCGCCATGAAAGATGCCGGCCTGCCCTGCCTCAAGGAAGCGGCCATGGCCAAGCTCTTCGCCTCCGAGGCCGCCGAGACCATCACCAGCGGCGCCATCCAGACGCTCGGTGGCTACGGCTATCTCGAGGAGTTCGGTCTGGCAAAAATCTACCGCGACGCTCGCGTTTGCCAGATCTATGAAGGAACCTCCGACATCCAGCGCCTGCTGATCGCACGCGCACTCTGACAAGGAAAAACTGATATGACAGCCGAAACCCACGCTGGTGCTGGCCCTGAACTCACCGCTGCGATTGCGGCACGCGTCGAGAGCTTCGTGCGGGAGGTCGTGATTCCCTACGAGGGCGATCCGCGCCGCGACCACCACGGCGCACCCACCGACGAACTCGTCAACGAGATGCGCGAGCTAGCCCGCCGCGCCGGCGTACTCACGCCGCACATCCTGGCCGACGGGCGCCACTTGAACCAGCGCGAAACGGCTGTGGTACTCGAGAAATCCGGTCTGTCGCCGCTGGGGCCGCTGGCCGTGAATACCGCCGCACCCGACGAGGGAAACATGTTCCTGCTCGGGCGCATCGCGAGCCCGGAACTGCAGGAAAAATTCCTGCGCCCGCTCGTCGAAGGGCGCACACGCTCTGCTTTTTTCATGTCAGAACCTGCGCTCGAAGGCGGCGCGGGTTCCGATCCCTCGATGATGCAGACGCGCTGCTGGCAGGAAGGCGAGGAATGGGTGATCGAGGGCCGCAAGGCGTTCATCACCGGCGCCAAGGGCGCGGGCGTCGGCATCGTGATGGCGAAAGCCGAGGCCGGCGCCTGCATGTTCCTGGTGGAACTTCCTCACCCGGCGATCGTGATCGAGCACGTCCCTAACACCATCGACAACTCCATGCCCGGCGGCCATGCCACCCTGCGCATCGAGGGCATGCGTGTGCCGGCCTCACAGATGCTCGGCAAGGCAGGCCAGGGCTTTGACTATGCGCAGGTGCGCCTCGCACCCGCGCGGCTCTCGCACTGCATGCGCTGGCTCGGCGCCTGCCGTCGCGCGCAGGAAATCGCGGTGGACTACGCCAACCGCAGGCAGGCCTTCGGCAAGCAATTGATCGAGCACGAGGGCGTGGGCTTCATGCTGGCCGAGAACCTGATCGACCTGCAGCAGAGCACACTGATGATCGACTGGTGCGCCGGCGTGCTGGACAGCGGCTCAGCCGGTATCACCGAGAGCTCGATGGCCAAAGTGGCGGTATCGGAGGCGCTGATGCGCGTCGCCGACCGCTGCGTGCAGGTGATGGGCGGCCGTGGAGTGACGGGCGACACCATCGTCGAGCAGGTCTTCCGGGAAATCCGCGCCTTCCGCATCTACGACGGCCCCACCGAGGTTCACAAGTGGAGCCTCGCGAAGCGCATTCGCCGCGAGTGGAAGGCCGCTCAGTGAGCGAATCAGGCACTGCGAGCGATGCCGTCGCCACGTCGGGATCTGCGTTGACCCGTTGTCGGACAATAGATCACCATGCCGCGTAATCCCCTTCTGGAACTGCCATCGCCGCACATGACCAGCCGAGCGCCCGCCCAGTTCGCAACGCTCAAGCGACCGCCTGCCTACCTGCAGGTAAGCGAGCGTATCCGCGCGGCGATACTCGGCGGCCAGATTCCCGCCGGCGAGCTACTGCCCACCGAGACCGAACTCGCCACCCAGTTCGGCGTGACACGCTCCACCGTGCGCGAGGCCATCAGGTTGCTGGAGCAAGGCGGCCTGCTGGGTCGAGCGGGGCGCAAGCGGCTGGCGGTGCGGCTGCCCTCGCTGGAATCCGCATCGCGCTCGATCAGCGTGGCAATGCAGATGCACCGCGTGACCTTCAAGGACCTGTGGGAAATCTCGATGGGGCTCGAGCCGCTCGCGGCGCGACTCGCCTGCGCCACGCTTGATGCGCAATACACGGCGCTGCTGGCGGCCAACCTGGAGCGTACCCGCGCGGCCTTCGACGACGATCTGGAAATGCTCGAGGCCGAGATCGAGTTCCACGACCTCGTGGCCCGCGCAACGCGCAACCACGCACTGCTGCTGGCACGCGAACCGCTCAATCTGCTCTTCTACCCCGCCTATCGCCCCGTGATCGAGCGCCTGAAGCCCGGCAAGCGGATCCTGGAATCACACCAGAAAATCTTCGAGGCGATCCGCCGCAATGACCCCGACACCGCCGCCGAGTGGGCCGAGAAACATATGCGCGACTTCCGCCGGGGCATCCTGATGGCCAAGCTCGACTTTGACGGCCCGGTCGCGGCCACGTACTCGGAAGGCACAAGCCGGACCGCTTGACGCCGACCCGCCCCGGACGCGACATTGCGCGGCATGAAAGCAGACTTCTCCCGGACCATCGACATCACCACCGGACTGCTCTTCGGTGCGGGACTTTTCCTCAGCCTGTACCTGCACCTGCTGCCGGCGCTGATCGCCGGCCTGCTGGTCTATTCGCTGGTGCATGCGCTGGTGCCGCTGCTGCGGGCGGGCGTCCTGGACCACCAGGCCTCACGGCTGCTCGCGGTATGGCTGATTGCCGCCGTCGTCATCGCCCTGGTCGCGGTCGGGGGCGTGGCGCTCAGCTCGCTGCTGCGCAACAGCGGCGAGAGCATCCCGCAGCTGATAACCCGCATGGCCGAAATCATCGAGGGCTCGCGCGGCCAGCTGCCCGGGTGGCTGCTTGAGAACGTGCCCCATGACGCCGACGAACTTCGGCTCGCGATTGTCGTTTGGCTGAAGGAACACGCCAGCACATTTCAGGTAGCGGGCACGGGCCTGGGTCGGGCGCTGGCGCACATCCTGATCGGCATGGTGATCGGCGGCCTGCTGTCACTGGATGCCGCGCTGCAGCCCCATCTCAACGCGCCTCTGTCGGCAGCCATCGGCGAGCGCGGGCAGCGCCTGGCCGAGGCGTTCCGGCGCGTGGTGTTCGCGCAGTTCTGGATCTCGGCGCTCAACACGCTGTTCACCGGGCTCTTCATTGCCGGGGTGCTGCCGCTGCTAGGCGTACAACTGCCCTTTATCAAAACCCTTCTGCTGGTCACTTTCGTGGCGGGGCTGATACCCATCCTCGGCAACCTGATCTCGAACACGGTGATTTTCGTCGTAGGACTCAGCCAGTCGCTAGCGGTGGCGATGGGAGCACTGATCTACCTGATCGTGATCCACAAATTCGAGTATTTCCTGAACGCCAGAATTGTCGGCAGCCACATCAATGCCCGCGCGGCCGAGTTACTGCTCGCGATACTGGTGATGGAAGCGGCCTTCGGCATCCCGGGGCTGATCGCCGCACCGATTTTCTACGCCTACCTGAAGGAAGAGTTGCGCAGCCGCGCGCTGGTCTAGGTCACGCTGACACCGGGGCGTTCGAGCAAACCGAGAGCCGCCTCGAAATCGAATCCTTCCACAACCCGCGCGAGCTCGGCCAGCATCTCGCCAGCGGCGCTGCCGCTGCCTAGTGCCGCGAGCTCGGCCGCGAACTGCACTGCATCGGGGTCATTGTCACGTAGCAATAGCGCCAGCCGGGCGATGCCCGCATCTATCTGTCCGGGCTCTGCCGCCACCACGGGACCCGCTGGCGCCGCCTCCAGTTCCTGCAAACCTGCCAGCACAGTGGCCAGCGCCCTCTGGGTGTTTTCCACCAGCCCGGCGATCTCATTCGCCCCCGCGCCGTGCAGGCAGGCGCGTTCGAGTTCGTCCGCTGCCGCCTGTACACCAGTGGCGCCGATGTTGCCGGCCGTCCCCTTCAAGGTGTGCGCCGCACGCAACGCGCCCTGCGGATCTTCGCCGCCCAGCGCGCGCTGGAACGCAGCTCCGAAATCCTCGCAGGAATCCCGGAATTTCAGCAGCAGGCGTCGATACAGATGTTCGTCCCACATCGCACGTTTGAGGCCTGCCCCGGTGTCGATACCCGGTAGCGGGGGCAGCGCTGGCAGAGGACGAGCACTGGTCGCCACGACGACTCTGGGTTGCACCTCGCGACCCGAGGAGCGGATCCAGCGCGCCATCGTCGCGAACATCTCCGCGACGTTGAGTGGCTTCGGAATGTGGTCGAACATCCCTGCGGCAAGCACCTTTTCACGGTCTCCCGCCATCGCGTTAGCTGTCATGGCGATCACCGGCAAGTCCTTCCACCGGGGGTTCTCCCGGATCGCGCGCGTGGCCGTATAGCCATCCATCACGGGCATCTGGCAGTCCATGAGCACACCGTCGAAGTCATCGTCGATCGCCAGGCGATCGAGCGCCTCCTTGCCGTTGTTCGCGAGCACCACCTCGAGACCGGCATTCCCCAGCAGCTCCATAGCAAGCTCCTGGTTCATCTCGTTGTCCTCCACCAGCAGCACCCGCGCACCCCGGAGCTGCGCCATCGTCCCGGCATTTTCCTCGGACTTCTCACGCGCACGCGTTCTGGGAAGAGCCTCGCGGCCCAACCCCACAGCGATGGACTCGAGGAGCGTGCTGGCCGTCACGGGCTTGGTCAGCACCGTACGCAGCGCAATGCCCCGCTGTTGCGCCGACTCTATCGCTTCCTCCCGACCGAAGGCTGTCACCATCACGACGGGGGGCGCTGCCTCGCCGAGTTCTGCACGCATGCGACGGGCCGCTTCGACGCCGTCGAGCCGCGGCATGCGCCAGTCCATCAGTACCAGATCGAAAGGTCTGGAGGACCGCTCCTGTTCCACCACTCTGGCTACTGCCTCTTCTCCGTCAACCGCCGAATCAACCACGATACCGAAGGATGCGCACATCTCGGTCAGGATCTCGCGCGCCGTCTGGTTGTCGTCGACAACGAGTACCCGCACTCCGGCAAGTTCCTCCGCGCGGCGGATGGTCCGCGCCGAAGACTCGCGCTGCACGCCGAAGGTGGCCTCGAAATGGAAGACTGATCCTTTACCCGGCTCACTTTCCACCCAGATCCGGCCGTCCATCAGCTCGACCATCCGCTTGCAGATCACAAGGCCCAGCCCCGAGCCCCCGTACCTGCGCGTGGTGGATGTATCGGCCTGACTGAACGACTGGAACAGCTTGCCGCACTGCTCTGGCGTCATCCCGATACCCGTGTCCTTGACCCGGAAATGCAGGACCACAGAGGTTTCGTCGACGGCAACCGTCTCCACGCCCACCACGATCTCGCCCTTCTCGGTGAACTTCACCGCATTGTTGCCGAGATTGACGAGCACCTGACCGAGGCGGAGAGGATCCCCAATCAGCGCCATGGGGACATCGGTACGCATGTCGAAAAGCAGCTCGACCCCATTATCCTCGGCCTTGGTGCCGACAAGATTCGCGAGGTTCTCCATCACGTCTTCGAGTCGGAAATCGACGCTCTCCATCGTGAGTTTGCCGGCTTCAATCTTGGAGAAATCGAGGATGTCGTTGATGACGCCCAGCAGGTTCTCCGCTGCCCGGTTGACCTTCTCGATGTAGCCGCGCTGTTTCTTGTCGAGGTCCGTGCGCAGCGCGAGGTTCGACATCCCGATGATCGCGTTCATCGGCGTGCGGATCTCGTGGCTCATGTTGGCGAGGAAGTCGCTCTTCGCCCGCGTCGCTTCCTCCGCCGATTCCTTCGCCAGAATGCTTTCCCGCTCCGCCTGTCTGCGCGCAGTGATGTCGAGAATCCACACCATCACGCCCTTCTCGCCGTGCAGCGAGAAGAGCATTGCAGTCGTCAGGTAATCGCGCTCCTCTCCGTTGGCAGCCAGCAAGCGCGTCTCGAGGTTCCGGATATAACCGTCGCGCGCCAGCAACCGGGCCAAACTGTCCCGCAACGCCGTGGTGGGGAAAACGCGCCCGGCCTCACCGCCCACCGGAATCCCGAACGCCGTCTGGTAGGCGGAGTTCGCGTAGCGCACGATGCCGTCGACCGCGAACACCACGCCAAGGGGGCTGTTCTCCAGGATGCTATGCAAGGCGGATTGCTGCTCGGCGATCGACTCGCGCAGCGTGATGTCCTCGACGATCCAGATGTGCGCACGGTTTGCGCCCGCCAGTGCCAAAGCCGGCAGCATGCGACCCGTGATCTCGGCCTTGAACACGCTGCCGTTCTTGCGGCAGAAATTGGCGTGCAGGCGCGCATCGCCCTCGTCGAAGAGTTCGGGCAGCGTTCCGCCGAACACCTCTTTCGGCGAGGCATCGACCAGAAACAGACCACTGCCGTGTTCCCGCAGGTCCTCGATGCTGTAACCCACGAGGTTCTCGAAGGCAGGGTTGACCTGGAGGAGGCGACCCGATTCATCCGCGAGCACCATGCCAACCGGCGTCTGGGAAAAAATCCCCTGCTGGTAGGCGAGCAGGGCTTCAATGCGCTGACGTTCCCGGCGGATTTCACGGGAGGCATAGAACTGGCGGAACATGATCCCGAGGATCGCGAGGCCCAGGAACATGAGCAAGGGATAGTCCGAGGTCTGCACGGCACCATTGCGCCCGAACACCAGAAGCGTCAGGTAGACCAGGACGTAAGTAGCAAAGGACGACGCCGCCGACAAGGACTCGCGGGCAGCCGGTGAAAGCGGCACCGCCGCCGGGGATCTGATGAACCACCACACGGCGGCACACTGCAGGAACCTGCCCGCGTTGGTCAGCATGGCAACGGATGTCGAGTACCCGGGATCGCCGCGGAGGGTGTTGGAGTGCCACAGCAGATCCGCCGCCAGATAGAGGGCCCACCCGATGCACGCAAGCGCGTAGACCCGATGGTCCACCGGGGCATCATCCGTCGTCTTGAACAGCATCGTGAAAAAGGTGAACGCCACCAGGACATCCAGCGTTGCAAAGGAGATAAGGCCGACGCGCTCCGCCGGCGTGAAGACGTGCAGGTGATCGCTCACATCCCCTTTCAGCAGGAACCAGATGACGAGCGCGCCCGCGAGGATCGTCGTGGTGTAGTCGACGAGCATCCGGGTGAATCCCAGGCTTCTTGCCTCGGACGCGAGGACACGCCACTGGTACCCGATCATCAGGACATAGGCGCCGTAGAAGTAACCGTCATCCCAGGAGAGGATCGCAGACGTTCCCTCGATCCACGCGAGGGTCTCGAAAACGTTGCCCGCCAGAAACAGGGAGAGCGTCGCGGCGGTCCAGACCCAGAAGCGCCGTTGCGCGCGGTCAAGGCTGCGCAGAGCTGCCAGAACTGCCGCCACTACCAGCAAGAGGTGCGTCAGCGGCTCCGACCAGGTCTCGATGAGATACGGCGTGGACTCGAAACCAAGGCTCTGGAACGGCAGATGAGTGGACACAGCCAGCGCCGCCAGCGCGCACATGAGCGCCGACGCGACCCAATCCGCCTGCCGCTGCGTCAACGTCATGGTATTCCCTCTTGCGAACGGCATGAGGAGGCTATCCCGGCGATCGGACTCCCCTGCCAAAACGGGCTCGGTCACTGCTGGTAAAGGGAGAGGCTGTTGGCCTTCGCCTCGATGTCGGCGTCCGTGTCGGCAAAGCGCGCGGCGATCTCGTGGAATTCGCCCGCCAACTGCTCGAAGGCATCCACCATGTCAGGGTCGAAGTGGGAGCCGCGACCTTCGACGATGATCCTGACCGCCTGCTCGTGGGACATGCCCGGTTTGTAAACGCGTCGGCTGATGAGCGCGTCATAGACGTCGGCGACGGCCATCAAACGGGCGGATATCGGGATGGCATCTCCGGAGAGCCCCTCCGGGTATCCGCTGCCGTCCCACTTCTCCTGATGACTGTAGGCGATCTGCTTGGCATAGGTGAGGAAATCGACCTCCATGCCCAGTTGCCGCTCGGCCGCGACGATAGCGTCCCGCCCCAGCGTGGTGTGGGTCTTCATGATCTCGAATTCTTCCGGCGTCAGCCGGCCCGGCTTCAGCAGTATCCGGTCCGGTATGCCCACCTTGCCGATATCGTGTAACGGAGCCGATTTGAACAGCTTGCTGATGGTCTGGTCGTCGAGGAACATCCGGAAGCGCGGGTGGTCACACAGGCGCTCGGCCAGCACCTTCACGTAGTACTGGGTACGGCGGATGTGATTGCCCGTGTCGCTGTCGCGCGTTTCGGCGAGCGAGGCCATGGCCATCGTGGTGACATCCTGGATCGCCTGCACCTCACGGGTGCGCTTCTCCACCTCGCGCTCGAGGAAATCGTTCTTGTCGCGGAGAAAATCACTCGCCGCCTTGACGCGCAAATGGGTGGCGATGCGCGCGAGCACGATCGGCGGATTCACCGGCTTGGTGATGAAATCCGATGCGCCGAGCTCGAGTCCTTTCTTCTCGTCCTCTGTGTCGTTGAGGGCCGTGAGGAAAATGATGGGTATGGCGGCCGTGGCGGGATCGCCCTTCAGCTCGGCACACACCTCGTAGCCCGACATGCCGGGCATCATGATGTCCAGCAGGATCAGATCCGGGCGGGGCTCGGTTCTCGCGATCCGGATGGCACGCTCCCCGTTGATGGCGACCTTGACCACGTACGAATCCTTGAGCACCCGCGACATCAACGACAGGTTGTCCGGGGTGTCGTCAACGACAAGGACAATAGCCTTGCCTTCGGGATTCAGTGTTTGGCTCACGCAGGGCCCCTCTTATGTACAGTCAGACCCGGGGATCATACGCGCAGACATCACGCGGGGATCAAGGCTGCCTCATTCACTGCATGCCGGCGGGCCGGAGCCTGCCCCGCGTCAGAGCAATTCCTTCGCCAGGAACTCCATGTTGCGCACCGTGAGATCGAAGTCCGAACTGTGGCCGATCAGCAGCGAGGTGATGCGGGTTTTTTTCCAGTCCTGCAGGCGCTCGCGCACGCGGCCCTCGGGGCCGGCAAGCGAGATCTCGTCGACCAGCTGATCGGGAACGGCTTCCACCGCCTCCATCTGCTTGCCTGCCAGAAACAGGTCCTGGATCTCCTGCGCGGCATCCGCGTAACCCATGCGACCGAGCAGGTTCTTGTGGAAGTTCATGCCCTTGGCACCCATGCCACCGAGGTAGAGCGCCATGGTCCATTTGCCGGGGAGCAGCGCCTGCTTGAGATCGTCGTTGATGCTCAGGTTCACCATCGCGGCGACTTCGAAATCAGGCCCGGCGGGCGCCAGGCTCTCATCGAAAATATCCATCTTGTAGGGCGAGCAGAAAATCGGCAGCCAGCCATCGAAACACTCGGCCGAGAGCGCGACGTTCTTCGGCCCCTCGGCGCCCAGCAGCACCGGGATATGCTTGCGCAACGGGTGGGTGATGCTTTTCAGCGCCTTGCCGAGGCCCATGCCGTTCTCGCAGGGCAGGTGATACTGCTGGCCGTGGAACTCCACCGGCTCCTCGCGGGCGATCACCTTGCGGAAAATCTCGATCCACTCGCGCGTGCGCTCGAGCGGCTTGGTGAACGGCTGGCCGTACCAGCCCTCCACTACCTGCGGACCGGAAACCCCCACGCCGAGCATCAGCCGTCCGTTGGAGAGGTGATCCAGCGTGAGCGCCGTCATCGCAGCGCAGGTCGGCGTGCGCGCCGAAATCTGCATCACGCCGGTGGCAAGCCGGATCTTGGTGGTGTGCGCGGCGATGGCAGCCAGCGGCGTGAAGCAATCAGAGCCGTAGGCCTCTGCGGTCCACACCGAATCAAAGCCGATGCTCTCGGCCGCCTTGGCGAGCTCGATGAAGCGCGGCGTAGGTCCTTTCTGCCAGTAACCGAGCTGGAGTCCGAGTTTCATGACGGTGTATCCGGATGGGGTGTCGGGCCGAGTATAGACGGGGGCCCGCAGCCCGGGCAGTGGCGCGAGCGGCCGTCTGCGGTTGACCGATCTGCTCAGGCGCGGGCGGGGTTAGACTTCGCGTCCCGGTCATTTTCCACGGAGCCGTCAATGGATCAGCTTGCCGCCAACAAGGCCTTGGTGTCGCAGTTCTGGCAGGAGGTCTACGAGGGTCGCAACTACGCGCGCATCGGAGATTTTTTCGCGGCCGACGGCGAGTACGTGGATGTGGCGATGCCGGATTCCGTGGCGCGCGGGCCGGGCGCGGTGGCCAAGCGGCTGCGGATCGGGCACGAACCGGTGGAGCGTTTCACGCACGTGGTGCACCGCATGATCGCGGAAGGCTCCACGGTGATGACGGAACACACCGAGACCTGGCACTTTCATACCGGCGAGGTGGTCGCCCTGCCGTTTGTTTCGGTGATGGAAATTGGCGACGGGAAAATCCGCCTGTGGCACGACTACTCCAACCTCGACACGCTGCTGAAAGGCGCACCAGCATGGTGGATGGAGCACATCATGACGTTCACGGTGGAGGACTTTGGGTCGGCGTCTCCCTGAACTGCATCAGGTAGGCGATCAGATCCGCGCGCTGCTGCGGATCCGGCACACCGAGGCTCATCATCATGTTGCCCGGCACGAAGCCGGAGGGGTCGGCGAGCCAGGCATCCAGGTACTCGGGGCTCCACACCAGCCCGGAATCCTTCAGCGCCTGCGAGTAATAGGCAAAGCCCACTTGCGTGCCGGCCTGCTTGCCAAAAATGCTCCACAGCGAGGGGCCGTTCTGGTGCCCGGCACCCCGGTCGGGATAGTGGCAGGTGCGGCAAGCACCGAAAACAACACGCCCGCGCACCAGGTCGGCCGCCGCGAGGCGCTCGGCAAACGGCGGCACGATGGCCGGAGCCGTGGCATCGGCCGCCATGAGGCGTGGCGATGGCAAAAGCGCCAGCACCACAAGGGCTGCCGCAATCATCCCCGCTCGCGCCTTGCCACCGGAAACAACGTGGCTGGCAAATGCGTTCATGCCGCCACCTCCGCTCGCGCTGCGTGAATGCCGGCCTGACGGCCGAAAAAGCTGCAATCCCCGATAGACACGCCGCTGGCAATGTAAGGCGCACTCGGCATTCCCGCGCTGGTGCGCCCGACGGCATAGAGCCCGGGAATCACCTCCCCCGACACATCCAGGACCTGCCCGCGCACGGTGGTTTCGAGCCCGCCGAAGGTGTGCGCGGGACAGAAGGCAGAGCGCACGGAAAGGTCGTAGAGCCGGAACGGCGGCTTGGCGAGCGGCGTCACCCACTTGGGGTGCTTGTGCCAGAGCGGATCCACCGAGCGCTCGGCGTGCCGGTTGTAGAAATCCACAGTCTGATGCAGCGCGCCCTCGGCAAAACCGCCCGCCTGCTCGAGCCCTGCAATCGACGCGGCCTCGGCGAGCAGCGGCATACGGAAATCACCGTCGTCGTAGCTGGAGTCCGCGTCCGTCACCAGATAGGCCACGCCGTGCTGGTTGTAGGCCGTCTCGTGACCGGCATAGGCGTAGTAGGAATCTTCCGGCAAGAAGCGCTGCGCGGCGCGATTGACCACGATGCCGTGGATGGTGCGCTCGGGCGGATACAGCGGCAGGATCGCAAAGCCCTGGTTCATGCGGATGGCCGCGGCCCCCACGCCCATGCCCATGCGGATGCCGATGCCCATGTCGCCTGCGTTGGCCCAGGGTACCGAGCACTCGTAGAGTTCAGGCGCGTAACGCTTGAGCATCTCGCGGTTCTGTATGAAGCCACCGCAGGCGAGCACCACACCGCGGCGCGCGCGCACGGCGATGGTCTTGTCGCCCTGCTGCGCCACGATACCCACGATGCGCCCGTCGTCCTCGCGCACCAGGCGCTCGGCAGAGGCGCCCAGCAGTGTCTTCGCACCGGCGCTCTCGGCCGCCGGCAGCAAGGCCTCCATCAGTGTGCGTCCGCCGGTGTGGCCTGCGGTGGTGGGCACGTGGCCACGCGGGGCGGGGCGGGCGATATCGCGCCAGGGCGCGGCCAGTTCGCAGCCGGAGAAATACAGCGACGAGCCGTCGAGCGGCAGCTCCTTCGACTCGGTGAATTTCTGCGCGTACTTCACGCCATGCGCCACCAGCCAGTCGAAGTGCTCCAGGCTGTTCTCGCAGTAGAGTTCGATCTTGTCGCGCGCCGGATGCAGGCCTCCGGCGGCCAGCATGAAGTCGCGCATCGCCTCGATGGAGTCCTCGAAACCCAGCGCTTTCTGCAGCGGCGTGCCGCCACCCAGATAACACACACCACCGGACATGGCAGACGAGCCACCGGTCTTGGGCAGGCGCTCGAGCACCAGCACCTCGGCGCCTGCGGCGCGCGCCTCGATGGCCGCACAGATCCCGGCTGCACCGGCGCCCGCCACCACAACATCTGCGGTGTAGTCCCAGTGGGGCAGCGCCCGGCGGTCGACCGCATCGCGCGGACTGCAGCCGCTGGCGGCAAGCCCAGCCACTGCGAGTCCTGACACAAAACGGCGACGACCAGTATCAGGGGTGCTCATCGTTCACTCCTCTGGAGCCGTGACGACCGGCGGCGCGGATCACCCGCAAGCCGCAGTCGCTCAGGGCGCGGGCGGATAGTCGGTGTAGCCCTGCGGGCCGGGGCTGTAGAGCGTCTTGACGTCAAAGCCGGCGAGCGGGAGTCCTTCGCGCAGGCGACGCACCAGGTCCGGGTTGCCGATGAACGCCCGCCCGAAGGACAGGGCATCTGCTTCGCCGGAGGCAAGGGCCTTGTCGCCCGACTTGCCGTTGTCATTGTCGTTCACCAGCAGCGGCCTGCCGAAGTGCCGGGCCGCGAGTTCCACCACGTCCAGATCAGGGGCCGGAAAGCGGATCACGTGGAGGTAGGCAAGCGCGAGCGGGCGTACCGCGTCGAGCAGTGCGGCGAAGGTTTCGCGCGGATTATCGTCGTGCAGGTCATTGAAGGGATTGCCGGGGCAGATGCGCATGCCCACGCGATCGAAACCCGCCGCCTCGCCCATCGCCGCCAGCACCTCGAGGGGGAAGCGGATGCGGTTCTGCAGGCTGCCACCGTAGGCATCGTCGCGCTGGTTGGTGCCGGTCGAGAGAAACTGCGCCGGGAGGTAGCCGCTGGTGCAGTGCAGCTCCACGCCGTCGAAGCCGGCCTCCATCGCGCAGCGCGTGGCGTGGCGATACTCCTCGACGACCGCGGGTATCTCGTCCGTGCGCAGCGCCCGCGGCAGATCGAAGTCGACCATGCCGGCGGCATCGGAATACATCTGGCCCTTGGCGCGTATGGCCGAGGGCGCGACGGTCTCCGTGCCGGGCTCCTTGTTGTGATGGCTGCCGATACGTCCGCAATGCATGATCTGGGCGACGATCCTGCCGCCCTCGGCGTGCACCGCCGCGGTCACGGCCCGCCAGCCGGCCACTTGCGCGGCCGAGTAGAGGCCGGGCGAGCGGCAGTAGCCCTTGCCGTTCGCGCTGGGCTGCACACCCTCGGTGATGATGAGTCCGGCGCTGGCGCGCTGGCGGTAGTAGTCGACGTTCATGGCGGTGGGCGCATCGCCGCCACCGGCGCGGCTGCGCGTCATTGGTGCCATGACGACACGGTTGGCAAGCTCGAGAGCGCCGAGACGCACGGGATCGAAAAGGCTGGCGCTCATCGCGGGTTTGCTCCTGGCGAAACGTGAAAGGAAAAAGAATGCAGTGACATCAGCGCACGCGCAGGCGCGGCTCTGGCGCGCCGGCGCGCATGCGCTTCAGGAACTCACCCACCGGCGCGGGCGCGGCGACTTCCGGCTCCTCGGCTGACGGCGGGTTGGCCCAGAAAGACTGCCACGAGGGAAACAGCGCATGGAAAGCGCCGTCGTAGGGCTCGCGACCTGGCCAGCGCATTTTCTTGTCGCCGATGGGTGGCTTGTTCAAGTCGGTGGCGTACCAGTAGCACGGCAAGCGGCGACGGAAGTACCAGCGCCCGTCGATGCGCTGGTAGTTGTCCCAGTAGAGCATCTGCATGATCACCCACTCGGGACCGGTCTCGTGCTCGTTCTTGGAGTAGACCACGCCGTGCGCGTTGTCGGCGTCATCGAACTCGATGATGTGGTTGCCGATGTGGTGCGAGGTGCCGGTGAACTGCAGCCGCAGGGTGTCGTCCAGCCAGCGCTTGAGATGCGCGCGGCCGGTTTTCTCGCGGCTCACGCGGATGTCAGACGCGAAGAGGTTCACGTGGGCATCGAGATCGCGCATATCGAGGCTTAGCGAATAGCGCGCCGCGAGCTGGCGGATCGCCTCGGTGGATTCGAGCCGGTCGATGCGGGCGAGGAGATCGGTGTCGTTCGTCATGCGGACTGCTCCCCTGTTCAGGCGGCGTCGAAATCGTCCATGGATGCCGCGCCAGTCGCGAGCTCGCAGGTCTTGCCGCCATCGACCACGAGCTGCGTTCCGGTGATGTAAGAGGCCTCGTCCGAGGCAAGAAACAGCACCGCGTTGGCCACCTCCACCGGATCAGCGATGCGCCGCAGCGGAATCCCCGCGGCGGTGGCGAGCTGTGCGGCGCGCGTGGGCAGAGCGGCCTCGGTGCCGGGCGTCATGGCAACGCCCGGGATCACGGCATTGACGCGGATATTGTGCGACGCGCCCTCGAGTGCGGCGGTGCGCGTGAAGCTGATCACGCCGGCCTTGGCCGCGCCGTAACCGGCCGTGTACATCGCACCCAGCAGGCCACAGACCGAGGAGAGATTGACGATGGCGCCGCGCTTCTGGCGCTCCATGATCGGGAACACCGCGCGGGTGCCGTAGAAGGTGCCGTCCAGCGAGGTGCGGAAGTTGGCGTGCCAGTCCTCGGCGCTGGTGTAGGCGATCATGCCGCCCACCATGGAGTAGGCGTTGTTCACGAGGATGTCCAATTGACCGTGGCGGCGCTCGATGTCCTGCGCGAGGTCAGCAAAGGCCTGCATATCGGTCGCATCGAGGATTGCCGCCTCGGCAGCACCACCCGCCTCCCCGATCAGTTTGACCACCTGCTCCAGCGGCTCGATGCGCCGACCTGCGACCACCACGTGGGCGCCCTCCTCCGCGAAACGCTGCGCGGTGGCCGCACCGATACCCGTACCACCGCCGGTGATGAGCGCGACCTTGCCTTCGAGTCTGCCTGCCATGTGCGTGTCTCCCGTGGATGCCGTGTCGCTCAGATCATGTGCATGCCGCCGTTGGCGGCGAGCGTCTGACCGGTGAAGAACGAGGCATCCTCGCTCGCCAGAAAGAGCGCCGTGGCGGCCACCTCATCGGGTTCGCCGATGCGCCCCAGCGGGATCGACTGGATCATCACCTTCGCATAGTCCGGGCTGATGCCGGCCATCATGCGGGTGTTGGTGGGGCCCGGGCAGATGGCGTTCACGCGGATGCCGCGGCCACCGAGCTCTCGCGCCAGGCATTTGGTGAAGCCGAGCACCGCCGCTTTGGAGGCGCAGTAATGCACGGCGCCCGTGCCGTTCAGACCCGAGGTGCTGGAGATGTTGACGATGGAGCCCTTGGCGCCCGTGCGGATCATCAGGCGGGCGGCCTCGCGGCAGTTGTAGAACAGGCCGTTCAGGTTGATGTCGATCACGCGCTGCCAACCGTCGTCCTGCATGTCGATGATGTGATCGAGGTGCACCGTGGGGGTTTCGCCCCGGGCGAGTTGCTCGTTCATCAGCCCCATGCGCTCGTAGAACTTGTCGTAGCCGTCGTTGGGCGCAGAACCGATTCCCGCGTTGTTAACCAGCACATCGAGACGTCCGTAGCGCGCCTCGACTGCCGCATACACCGCAGCCACCTGCCGGCTGTCGGAGACATCCGCCACCGCGCTCATGCAGTCGCCACGCGCGTTGATCAGCGCGAGCGTGTCATCGGCATCCCTGGCAGTCACGTCCATCGCGACTACCGCGGCGCCCTCCCGCGCGAACATCTCGGCCATGCTCCGGCCCATGCCCAGACCTGCCCCCGTTACCAGCGCGACCTTGCCCTGCAGACGCATGCAAATCTCCTTTCTTGCGGTGAGCTTGCGGCGACTATAGCGCCGGCCACAGGCCGGCGACAGCGCCGAACGGACTAGAAAACCGGCCTAGAGTTTGAGGTTCCAGAACAGCGGCGCCGTG
>CAJADV010000021.1 GCA_903938575.1 uncultured Gammaproteobacteria bacterium | reverse complement strand
GAGGCTGGCGACTGGCTGCAGAAGTGGAACGACCACCTCGACACTTTGCGCCCTCGTCCCGCGTTAAGAGCCGCTGTGTGAGGCGCAGCAGACTTTGTTGTCGATTTTGCGAAACAGATACCCACGCTGCTCAAAATCTGCCTACGGAATCCAATCGATGGGCTATTCGGGCAGACCGAAACGTCTGGCGGTCCCTGCGAGGAACTCGCCGACGGACTCTTCATACTGCACCATCAAGCGATCGAGAGTCCGCCAGTGCATCCCCTTCGGTTTGCCGCCTTCGGCATTCGCGATACCTGCCCCCCAGCCTAGCCTTTCGCGGATTCGATCAGCACGGCGGAGAGCCCGATAGTCCTTGGACTCGCGCTGGCAGGCGTAGACCAGTTGATAGCACTGTCGACAAGCGAAGATGCCCGAGCCGCCGAGATAGATAACCGCCGCTCGCCTACCGCAATCCCTGGCGGGACAACGAAACCACGCCCGCTGTCCGCCGAAGTTGCAGCCCGTCCTATCCAGCAGCACCGGGTATTCCTCCGGCCGCCAATTGCCGCCCCTGCGGTAGCGATAGTTGAGAATAGCGCGATCGGCCTCGATCCGAATCTGGATAGATGCCTCGATTCTAGAATTGCGCGACCAGTTCCAGCTGAATGATCGCACCGGTGTCAGCAGTCCATCGCGCTGCAGTCGCCGCACGTCGAGTGACAGGTAGTCGCTCGTCGTGTCCTTCCCTATCTGAGAGCGCCGCCCGCTTCCGATTCCGCCCATTCACTCACGCCTCATTTTTTTGCCGAAATCATCAAGGAATCTGCCTATGTTGTGTTTACTGACTTTGGCTGCAAGCCGCGTCCTGCCTAGGTTTTCACGTATTTCCGTTGTGCCTGGTATCACCCGCCACGTAGCTCTTTCAGCTTCAGTAGCATGGAAAGCGTGCGCTCGAACTTGCGATCCAGGTGCGTTTCGTAGCGGTTCAGCTTCTCCAGGCGCTGGGCTTGCAGCCCTTCGCCCAGGGTTTGTGCTTTGATCGCGGTGACAAATCGCGATTCCTGCGCCACGCGAATGCACATTGGCTCCAGTTCCTTCCGGATGAATTGGGTCAATCCCTCAGCCGTCGCCCCGTACTCCTCCTCTTGTACGTAGTCATCCCACCAATCCCGCGAGTCACGCATCAGAGCCCGCCGAGCCTTCTCATACGCGTTCGCACCGCCCTTGCGGAGTATCGCTGCAGCCTTGCGGGTGGCAGCAAGATCAAGCACCGCAGTTCGCTGACGCTCAGAAATGTCTTCCGCTGAGGCCGTCACCAAATTAGACAGGTCCAAATGGCCACCGGTAAGGCCATGCTCAAATGGCACCGCTGCCGGCATCACGAGCGTCGGGCTGTTCACCACGTTCTTCAAGCCCTCGTTGATCCGCGCGCCCTCTGCCATCAGAACACGGCGCTTGCGCCAGATGATCGCGGCCAGCTCCTCGACAAGGTGGCGCTCGGTCATGCCCCCCGGCGCGTGTTCTTCAACTAGCGCCGCCAGCAGTTCGGCAAACTCGTCCCCGTCCTCGTGGGGTAAAACCGCGAGCCGAGCAAGAATGCCGTGGCTCATGGCGTTGTAGCGCACGGCTTCGTAACTGGATTTCGGCGCGTCACTATCGGTCACCACGCAGGCGACCTCTGTAGAATCGCTTTCAAACGGTTGCATGTTCACCCCCCGGGAATTTTGCAATGAACTCAAACAGCGCAAAGGCGTCGTAGTTCGCCTGCGGAATGTTTATCTCGAACGTGGCGACGTTGCGGATGGCGACAGAGACGATGACTGGGTCGTCATTCGCGTCGATCACCTCTATCGCGTAGCGGATATCAGGGTTCTCACGCAACATAGCCACAACCTTGGCGCGCCGTCGTTCGAGCTGCAATTCGGCAATGATCGATGCCTTGCTTTGGCGAATCGCGGGGAGCCAGCGGTCAATTGCCGACTGATCACCCTTTGCAGAAATGCTGCCCGAGGGCGAGAGTGAGAGCAGAACCCCTTCCTCCGCCGCACGTTTGATGATCTCGGCGGCACTCATATTTCCACCTCGACTTCAGGACTCGCTGGCGCGACAGTTTTATCAACGGGCGGTGGGAAAGGCGGTGAAGGCGTTAAAGGCGGTGATTTCACGGCCACCACCCGCCAGGCGGTGCGACCGTCGGCCTCGGCTTGCTGGAACTCAAAGCCGCCGACAATCCGGTTGGCATTTTTTTTCAATAGCCAGCCCAGCTTCGAGCGATTAATCTCGCCGCGTTCTTCCACCGGGAATTCGCGCATCGCATCGAGCAGATTGCGTTCGTTATAGAGCGCAGCCTCCACTGCCTTGCGCACCGTCGTCGCGGTCGAACCAAATGCTGCCCGCCATTCGGTCATCAAGCCGCGGAGTGCATCGCCGTCAGGGTCATGTCGTACCTGCTCCAGCAGCGCCGTGGCCGGGTCAGGCTGCCCCAGCCACATCAACGGATACCGGCAATAGTCAGACCATGCGCCGTCGAAGGTGACAATGCTGTCCGCCGCCGCGCGAGGCATTCCGGCCTTGCGCCACGCCTGGATGATGCTCAGCACCGCAGCTACATAAATCCCGCGGCGCTGGCGCACCTTAGCCACCGGAAATCCCTTGTACGTCATCGTCGCCGGTGTCGCACAGCGTGGGTCAATATGGATAGTCAGCACGCGCCGCAGCAGATCGCGGATTGGCCCGACGTTATTGCCTGACCCGAGAAACAGCGTCCGTGTGCTCACCGTCGCCGTCTTGCTGACGCCCAGAATCCGGTCGGTTATCTGCTCCGCCGTCAGCATCCGTTTGATGGTGCCGTGCGGTATCCAGTCGGTGTCCATGTCGTCAAACTCGATCACCGCGGGACTCGTCAACAGCAGGGAAAGAATTACCTTGGTGGCTTCCTCCGAGGTCGTCGGATAGCTCACCTTGGCATTACCCGCAGGCCCGGCGAAGGCACCAATCAGTTCGCACAGATAGGTCTTGCCGCTAGCGAACACCGGCGCTCGAACATGAAATCCTGGCGCATGCGGCAGCGATGGACGCACCACGGCGGTGAAGATGGCTGCCAGCGCAGCCGCTTTATCGGTGGGGGCAACGAAGTGGAACTCGGTGAGCAAGTCTTCCAGCAAGGCCAGCGCAGCCCGCGCTGTATCGGGTGTCGGGTCGGGGATGACAAACTCCCGCGCATCGAACACGCCAAAACGCTGCGCCGTCTTGTCGTAACCGGCGTGGATAATCAGTTCGCCGTCCGACTCGCGAAAGTATGGTTGCCGCGCCACGCCGGTCAGAGGTGGCAGGTAGCGAAAGCACTGCGCGTCATAAAGAATTCCCACGTGCCGCGTCGGCGGATCACAGCGCACCCAATCTGCCGACCGCCCGTCGTACTTCTCCCAGGTCGCCGCGACCGACAGTTCCCGCGTCAGCGCCGGTGCGCTGGTTGGCACAATCGACGGATCGCCGCTGGTGGGGTCGGTCGAGACAGACACGATCAAGCCGCCTGCCTGATAAT
>CAJADV010000020.1 GCA_903938575.1 uncultured Gammaproteobacteria bacterium | reverse complement strand
TTGGGATGGATCGGGCGGCGGGGGATCTTGATGTACTTGCCGTCGTGCTCGATCTCCTCGTTCACGAAGATCTTGGGGATCAGGTACATCGCCTCGTCGATCATGGGCTGGAGTTCGTTCAGGTCGTAGCCGAAGGTGCCAGCTTCCTGCTGTGTGCCGCCCTTGCCCATCCCGAAATGCACGCGACCGCCCGAGAGGATATCGAGCGTGGCGATACGCTCGGCGACCTTCACCGGGTGGTTCATCCCCGGCGGCAGGCAGACCACGCCGTGGCCGATGCCGAGCGTGGTGGTACGCCCTGCGAGATAGGCGAGGAAGGTCTCGGGCGCAGACATGTGCGCGTACTGGGTGAGCGCGGTATGCTCAACCGCCCAGACGGTGTCGAAGCCCATTTTCTCCGCATACACGGACTGCTCCACGCACTCGAGGAAGCAGCGCTGCTCGCTCGCGGGAGAGGTGTCCACCATCTGGGCTTCGTAGATGATCGAGAATTTCATGACGGCTCCGGAGCCTGCGATTTCGCCGGAGTATACCGAGGCAGCCTGGAAGATACAGGCTGCTCGCCCAGAGCAACGAGAGGGAATAACGTGATCGAACGTGAGCTTGTCATCCCCATGCCCGGCGGGCACTGCGACGCCGTCCTGATCAGCCCCGGCACGGGCCCCTGCCCCGGCGTGCTGCTGTGGACCGACGCACTCGGCCTGCGCCCCGCCAAGCGCGCCATGGCGCGGCGTCTCGCGGAGGCGGGCTACACCGTACTCGTGCCCAATCCCTACTACCGCCTCGGCACCGCGCCGTTCTTCGATCCGGCGACATTCAGTTTTTCGAACCCCGAGATGCGCGAGCGTGTGATGGGCATGGTGGGCACGCTCTACGCGCCCGGCGTGATCGAAAGCGATGCGGCTGCCTACGTGGCGTTCCTGGACGCGCAACCCGAAACCGACACAGGCCGCAAGATGGGCGTGCAGGGCTACTGCATGGGCGGACGGCTGAGCTTCATCACCGCAGCGGTGGCGCCGGGGCGCGTGGGTGCAGTGGCCTCCTTCCACGGCGGCGGACTGGTCACCGACAAGCCCGACAGCCCGCATCTTCTCCTCCCCGCCACGAAAGCGAGTTTTTACGTAGGCATCGCCGCCGATGACGACGCCACCGAGCCACATGCCAAAGATGCTCTTCGCGAGGCCTTCAGCGCGGCGGG
Organism: uncultured Gammaproteobacteria bacterium; assembly: GCA_903938575.1. Taxonomy (GTDB): domain Bacteria; phylum Pseudomonadota; class Gammaproteobacteria; order Pseudomonadales; family UBA5518; genus UBA5518. Next base: position 1,530 of record CAJADV010000020.1, on the reverse strand, counting down.
GTTGCCGGCTGAGGTAGAGGTCTACGCCGGATCACTGCACGGCTGGTGCGTGCCCGATATGCCCCCGCGAGGCGAGCAGCCGGTCTACGAACAGACGGGCGCCGAGCGTGCCTGGGCAAAGTTGCTGGCGCTCTACGCCAGCGCGCTGGCCTGAACGCGCGAGCCAGCACGATGCCCGCTCACAGCGCCACCGACGACAGGCTCACGCGCCTCGAGACGCAGCTGCGGGAACTCGAGGATCGCGAGGCCATCCGTAACCTGATCGCCCGCTACGGCCCTCTCGCCGATACCGGCAACGCCGAGGGACTCGCAGCGCTGTGGTCGGAGGACGGTGTGTACGACGTGGGCGGCTACGGCGAGCACCGTGGCCAGGCCGCGATCGCGGCACTGTTCACTGCGGATACGCACCTCGGACTGATGCGCGACGGCTGCGCGCATCTGTTGGGGCCGCTTCACATCAGCCTCCACAACGATCATGCGGTGGCGGTGGGCCACAGCTGCGTATTCCGCCGCACGAGCTCGGGCTTCGAGGCCTGGCGCGTCTCGGCCAACCGCTGGGAGCTGGCAAAACAAGACGGGGCATGGTGCGTCACGCGGCGCGTCAATCGGCTGCTCGATGGCAGCGAGGCCGCGCGCGCGGTGCTTGCTCCGGAGCGCTGAGGGAGCAGCCTTGAGCGACTCCTCAGCCCGGAAAACGGGGTCAGGTCTTCCATTTTTCAGGGCCTCGACTACCCGTTTGATTACTGCCTTTGAGCGTTGCCATCAGCCCGCTTCCGATCTGCCAAGGCCGACGCAATCATGTTGCAAAATGTAAGACCTGACCCCATCGGTGTGGAGGCTCGCGCATGAAACTGACCGTGGTCGCACTCGGCATGCTGGCAGCGCTCCTCGCCAATACTGCGCACGCCACCAGCGCGCAATGCGGCTTCATAGAAGACCCCGATCTCCAGGCCCGCTGTCGCGCGGAATCAGGCGGTGGTTCCGCCCAGTGCGGCTTCATCCGTGATGCCGACATGCAGGCTCACTGTCGCGCCATGACCGGCGGTGGCTCCGCGCAATGCGGGTTCATCCGCGACGAAGACCGCCAGGCCATGTGCCGTGCACAGGCAGGCAGCAACTCGAGTCAGTGCGGCTTCATTCGCGACAGCGACACCCGGGCCTACTGCCGGGCGACGACGGGAGGCGGCAGCGCGCAGTGCGGATTTATACGAGGCAACGATCTGCAGGCGATGTGCCGTGCATCGACGGGAGGCGGATCCGGACAGTGCGGATTCATCCGCGACTCTGACATGGCAGCTGCAGGCCGCGCGCAGTTCGACTGACGGTCAAACGGGTCAGGTCTTCCATTTCCCATGGCCGCGCCTACCCGTTTGATTACTGCCTTTGAGCATTGCCTCCAGCCGGCTCCTGCCTGACAGAGCCGCCGGAATTATGTTCCAAAATGGAAGATCTGACCGGATCGGGTGCCGAACCCATTGGGTACCATCGGGCGAGCCGGGGCATCAGGAGGCGGCCACATAGCCGCCCCCT
>CAJADV010000019.1 GCA_903938575.1 uncultured Gammaproteobacteria bacterium | reverse complement strand
CGGCGCTAGACGAAATGTGCAGGTCGGAGAAGTACGTGCGCGACCAACGTCGTGGCGGGTACCCTCACTACCCTTACGCGAGTGAGGAGCAAAAGACGCTGGCGGAAACACACACACACACACACACACACACACACACACACCAAATACACTCAAACTCACACGAACACACGCGCAACACATGCAAGCTGGACATACCAGCCGACCCGCCCACCACCTCGCTCATCGCCCGGATCGCGTCATCACCCAGCAGCATGTACTCGGGCGTGACTTCCCCCAGTAACGGCGAGCGCCCGACGAACGGACGAAAGAGGTCGATGTAACTGACCTCGGAAACAGAACTCATCCCTAGGATCCGATTGGATCGCAGATAACACCGATAACGGGCATCGAGGAAGTCCAGTTTTTCGCTTCCGACGACACGGTCTATCTCCCTTCCGAGTTGGCGAAGGGAAAAGTCCCGCAGTGCCTCCTGCGACCTTACTCCGTGAAGGGTATCGAAGTAATGCAGCTCCTTCAGCGGATGCATAAAGATGTCGGATGACATCTCGAGTGCATGGTGCAGCAGTGTAGAGCCCGCGCGTTGAGAGCCGATGCCTATGACAAAACGGTTCACGTCTAGAGATCCCTCCCGATCGAATTCCTGTTCCGGAATCATGCCCGGCCCAGGAGAGTCCTGTTGAAACATACGGCGTCGTTAGTGACGCACACGGCTCACCTTGAGGACGGATTTGATGGTGCGCATGCGCCGGATCACCCGGGCGAGCGCGATGCGGTCCGGGATTGCTACGATCAGCCTCACCTGGGAGAGTTGCGAGTCGCGCTCTTCCATGGTGATTTTCTCGATATTCACGTCCAGCCCGCTGATGCCGTTGGCGATGGCGGCGATCACGCCCTTGCGGTTTTCCAGTTCGACCAGGAGTTCACAGGCGAACTCGCCCTTGGTTTTATCTGCCCAACGTAGCGGCGTGCTCTTCTCGGGATCCTCGAGTATCTCGGCCATGTTGTTGCAGCTGGCCCGATGCACCACCACGCCGCGCCCGGCGCTGATATGCCCGACGATGGCGTCGCCCGGAATGGGGTGACAGCACTTGGCATAGCTCAGCACTATTCCCTCCGTGCCGCGGATCACGAGGGGCGAAGGTTCCGGTGAGTTGGGGCCAGGCACACCCTCGCCGGCACCGAGGAGCCGCCGTGCCGTGAGCGCCGCAACCCGGTTGCCCAGGCCGATCTCCTCGTAAATGGCATCCAGCGATGCGCGAGGAGTCTCAGCCAGAAATTGCTGCAGGCGCCGCGGGTCGAGGGTCTTCAGGTCGCCGTCCAGCGCGGTCATGGCTTTCTCGAGCAGCCGGCGCCCGAGTTCGATCGACTCCGAGTGCTGCTGGCCCTTCAGGAAATGCCGGATATTGGCGCGCGCCTTGGCCGTGACCACGAAATTGAGCCAGGTCGGGTTGGGCCGCGCGCGCGGCGCGGTGACTATCTCGACGCTCTGGCCGCTCTGCAGCACCGTGCTGAGCGGCGCCAGATTGCGGTCGATGCGGCAGGCCACGCAGCCATTGCCGATGTCGGTGTGCACCGCGTAGGCGAAGTCCACCGCGGTGACGCCTGTCGGCAGTGCGAGGATCGCGCCCTTGGGCGTGAAAACGTAGACCTCGTCGGGGAAGAGGTCGATTTTCATGTTCTCGATGAATTCGAGCGAGTTGCCGGCGCGCTGCTGCATCTCGAGGAGTCCCTGCACCCACTGCCGTGCCCGCGAGTGCCCCGTCTTCGCGCCCTCGGTGGTACCCGTCTTGTAAAGCCAGTGCGCGGCAATGCCGTTGTTGGCCATCTCCTCCATCTCGGCGGTGCGGATCTGGATCTCGATCGGCACGCCGTGCATCCCGAAGAGCACCGTGTGTAGCGACTGATAGCCGTTCGCCTTGGGTATGGCGATGTAATCCTTGAAATGGCCCGGCAGCGGCTTGTAGAGGTTGTGCACGGCGCCCAGTGTGCGATAGCAGCTGTCCACGCTGTCGACGACGATGCGGAAGGCAAAGACGTCCATGATCTCGGAGAAGCTTTTCCGCTTGCTGCGCATCTTCGAGTAAATGCTGTAGAGGTGCTTTTCCCGACCGACCACGTGCGCGGAAATATCCTCGGCGGTGAGGCAGGCCTCGATCTTGCGCTGGGCCTGCGAGACGATTTCCTTGCGGTTGCCGCGCGCCTTGCGTACCGCCGCCTGGATGCGCCGCGAGCGCATCGGGTGCAGCGCGGCAAAACCCAGGTCCTCGAATTCCGTACGGATGTTGTTCATGCCGAGTCGCTGCGCGATCGGGGCGTAGATCTCGAGTGTTTCGTGGGCGATGCGCCGGCGCTGCTCGGGCTTGAGCGCGTCGAGCGTGCGCATGTTGTGGAGCCGGTCGGCGAGCTTTACCAGGATCACGCGGATATCGCGCGCCATGGCGAGGGCCATTTTCTGGAAGTTTTCTGCCTGTGCCTCGGCGCGCGAGGAGCTCTCGAAGAGCGTGAGCTTGCTTACGCCATCGACCAGTTCGGCCACGGCCGGACCGAACTGTGCCTCGAGGGATTCCTTGGCGATACCGGTGTCTTCGATCACGTCATGCAGCAGCGCTGCGATCAGGCTCTGGTGATCCATGCGCATGTCGGCGAGGATCCCTGCCACTGCCAGGGGATGCGTGACGTAGGGCTGCCCGGTGCGACGCACCTGCCCGTCGTGAGCCTGTTCGGAGTAGTAGTAGGCCCGGCGGACCGCATCGACCTGCTCGGGCGCAAGATAGCCCCGCAGTTTGTCTGTAAGGGCGCTTAGCTGTGCCATATGCGAAGGAGTAAAAGGCCGGGGCGTTCAGGCCCCGGTGGAGATCAGAGGCTGATGGAATCCGCTTGGGCCTCGAGCAGCTCCTCGAGAGTGGCCTCGGCGGGCTCGTTGAAGAAGTCGGGGCCGATCAGTCCCTCGGCGATCTCGCGCAGCGCGATCACGGTGGGCTTGTCGGAGGTTTCCTGGACCAAGGGCTCCTTGCCACCGGTGGCAAGCTGGCGGGCGCGACGCGATGCGACCAGCACCAGGTCGAAGCGGTTGTCGACCTTGCTCAGGCAGTCTTCGACGGTAATCCGTGCCATGTGTTCACCTGCAGTGAGAGGGTTGGCCAAAGCGCTCAGCCAACCGGGGTCGCGCAGCATAGCAGACGGGCTCAGGGGCCTGACAGCAGCTCTGTGAGCAATTCACGTAAACGACTGGACTGGGATTGGAGCCTGAGACGCTCGGCCTGCACGATCACATGCAGTTCCGCGAGCGCACGGTCGAAGTCGTCATTGACCACCAGGTAGTCGGCCTCGCCGTAGTGCGACATCTCCCCTACTGCCTGGCGCATGCGCTCCTGGATCACCTCTGCCCCGTCCTGGCGCCGCGATTCGAGGCGCAGCTGCAGGGCGGGCAGCGAGGGCGGCAGGATGAAAACAGAGACCGCCTCGGGTAGTCGTTCCCGCACCTGCCGGGCACCCTGCCAGTCGATTTCCAGGATCACGTCGGTGCCGGCCGCCAGCGTCTCGAGCACCCAGGTCCGCGAGGTCCCGTAGAGATTGCCGAAGACGGTGGCGTGTTCGAGGAAGTCACCGGCCTCCAGCATGGCGGCGAAGTTGTCGTGGTCCGTGAAGTGGTAGTTGATGCCGTCGGACTCGGCCGGTCGCATCGGGCGGGTGGTATGGGACACCGAGACCCGCACGCCGGCATCGGTTGCGGCCAGCGCGGAGACCAGGCTGGTCTTGCCGGCTCCTGAAGGCGCAGAGACGATGTAGAGACGGCCTCTGGCAGGACTCATTCTATGTTCTGCACCTGTTCGCGCATCTGCTCGATCAGCACCTTCATGTCCACCGCCGACTGGGTGGTCTCGGCCGACACCGACTTCGAGGATAGCGTGTTTGCCTCGCGGTTGAACTCCTGCATCAGGAAGTCGAGTCGCCTGCCGCAGGCACCACCTGCCGCGAGGCTCCGGCGTGTCTCCGCCACGTGCGCCATCAGGCGGTCGAGCTCTTCGGCGACATCGCTGCGCGCGGCCAGCAGGGCAATTTCCTGGGCGATACGCTCCGGATCGGGCTGCGCCAGAAGCTCGGCGACACGGGCGTTCAGGCGGTCGCGGTGTCCGGCAACAAGCTCCGGCAGGCGCTGGCCGATTGTCTGTACCAGTGTCTCTATCCCCGCGAGGCGCTGCTCCAGCAGGACCGCAAGCCGCGCGCCCTCGCGCTCGCGCATGCCGACCAGCTCACGGGCAGTGGCATCGACCAGCGCGAGCGTGGCGGCGGCAGTGGTGTCGGCATCGGGAGCGTCTTCGGCGAGCACGCCCGGCCATGCGAGCAGCTCGAGCGCGGTGGGCCTTGCCAGTCCCGCGGAGTCTGACTCGATACGGGAGCAGGCCTCGAGCACCTTGGCGAGCAGGTTCTGGTCGATGCGCAACGTGCTGGCGGCGCGATCGCCCGACTGCAACCGCAGAGAACAGTCGACCTTGCCGCGCCCCAGCTGCTCACGCAGCAGCTCGCGGGCCGAGTGCTCGGCGTGGCGCAGCGACTCCGGTAACCGCAACTGCAGTTCGAGGTAGCGATGGTTGACCGAGCGGATCTCACAGCTCAGTGTTCCCCAGGCCTGCGCTGCTTCGACGCGCGCAAAACCCGTCATGCTCTGAATGGGTGGCAAGGGCGATCTCCGGATGCGCCAGGGGATGGCGAACATTGTAGCCGTGCCGGCCGCGCGCGCACCACGCATCAGGCGGTCTGTGTGACCCTCCTTGCTGTGTATAATCCGCGGCCTCGCGACTTCCCCCTCCCGTTTACCGGAATCATGTGCATGGACAGACCCAGCGGCCGCCGCCCGGAACAGATTCGCCCGGTGCGAATTACCCGTCGCTTCAGCCGCCATGCCGAGGGTTCGGTGTTGGTGGAATTCGGCGATACCCGCGTTATCTGCACGGCGAGCATCGACCGCGGCGTCCCCCGCTTCCTGCGCGGTGAGGGCAGTGGCTGGCTCACGGCCGAATACGGAATGCTCCCCCGTGCCACCCACACGCGCTCCGATCGCGAAGCCACCAAGGGCAAGCAGGGTGGCCGCAGCGTGGAGATCCAGCGGCTGATCGGCCGGGCGTTGCGTTCGGCCGTCGATATGAAGAAGCTGGGCGAGAACACCGTGATCATCGACTGCGACGTGATCCAGGCCGATGGCGGTACCCGAACCGCGGCAATCACCGGGGCCTGCGTGGCGCTGGTGGACGCGCTTGCCGAAGGTCGTCGCCGACGCCTGTTCGGCGATGATCCGCTGCGCCATCTGGTCGCGGCCGTTTCCGTGGGCATCTACCGTGATGCCCCGGTGCTGGATCTCGACTATGCCGAGGACTCGTCTGCCGAAACTGACATGAACGTCGTGATGACCGAGCACGGCGACTATATCGAGGTGCAGGGCACCGCAGAGGGCAAGCCCTTAGGCGCAGAGGATCTCGGGAGGATGCTCGAGCTTGCCCGCGGGGGTCCCCAGAACCTCGTGCGGGTGCAGAAAATGGCGCTCGCCCAGGACTGAGCCTGCCTTCGGGATCGCAAGCCTCAGAGGCGGGCGATCTCGATGTCGTAGTCTGCCGTGAGCGGGGCGTGGGATGAGAACTCCTGGCCCCTGAAGAGCGTGGCGTACTCGATGGTGCCGCGCAGCCCTCCCGATACCACCTGATAGTCGACCCGCGAGGCATCCGCCCCGTCGCGCCCGGCGGGCCACCACGAGAACTCGTCGTGGTCGGTGTTCACTTCGCGGAAGGTGTCGACATAACCGAGCTCGCCAAACAACGTTCCGAGCCACTCGCGCTCGGCGCCCAGCAAGCCCGTATCGTCCTGGTCGGTGCTTGTGCGGCGCAGATCGCGCGCCAGATGCACCATGTTCCAGTTGCCGCACAGGATGTACTGACGGCGCTTCTTGCGCACCTTGTCGAGCTGCGAGCCCAATTGCTCGAAAAACCTGGATTTGCGGGCGAGTGAACCGGGATCCGTAAGGCCTGCCGCAGGCGCCAGCAGGCAGGCGATGCTGATGTTCTCGAAATCGGCCTGGATGTACCGCCCCTCGCCGTCGGCCTCGCCGAGGCCAAGGCCCGTCATGATTGCCTTGGGCAGTTTGCGGCAATAGATGGCAACGCCGTTGCTAGTGCCCTCTATCGAGTCGAAAAAATAGCTGAAGTAGCCCTCGGGGTTGTACTTTGTGGCCCCGAGCTTCGACTCGCTCGTGCGCAGATCCTGGACGCATATGATGTCCGGATCCTGGCGCAGGGCCCACTCGAAAAAGCCTTTCCCGACAGCCTCGCGGAGTCCGTCGGCGCAGAAACTGATCACACGCATCAAAGTATCCGTCCCTATTCCTGACAATCATACATGAGCGCGTGCCGGCTGGATCCGCATTGGGACACGGACGCGCTGCTATACTCGTTCGAAAAACCACGGCTCGTTAGATATGTCCGATCACGGTAGCGAGTTCATCCGCTTGGCGCTTTCCCATCACGCCTTGCGATTCGGCGAGTTCACGCTCAAATCAGGACGCATCAGCCCCTACTTCTTCAACGCCGGCCACTTCAGCAGCGGCGCATCGCTCGCGACCCTCGGCCGCTGTTATGCCGCGGCCATCGCGCAAGCCGGCATCGAATACGACATGCTCTTCGGCCCTGCCTACAAGGGCATCCCGCTCGCGGTCACCACGGCCATTGCCATTGCCGAGGGGGGGCGCGACGTCCACTGCGCCTTCAACCGCAAGGAGGCAAAGGCCCATGGCGAGGGCGGCTCGCTGATCGGCGCCCCCCTGAAGGGAAGGGTACTGATAGTCGATGACGTGATCACCGCCGGTACCGCGGTGCGTGAGGTCGTCGAGCTTATCCGTGGTGCCGGGGCCAGCGTTGCCGGCGTAGTCATAGGGCTCGACCGTGACGAGGTGGGACCGAATGGCCGGTCGGCAGTCGCCGAATTGGCCGCCGAACTCGAAGCACCCGTGACGAGCATCGCGCGCCTGGACGATATCGTCCGCTTTCTGGAGGCAGAGCCCGAGTTCCGGGAGCACTTGCCGCGGGTGCTTCTCTACCGGCAGCAGTGGGGCGCAACCCAGGGGAATATCGCGTGACCATGGAGCTGGGCGGAGGGCCCGTGTGATGAGAGCAACCGCAGGGATACTGGCCTTGGGAGCAGCGATGTACCTGCAGGTACTGCCTGCGCTTGGCGAGGAAGTGTTTTTCCGTTACGAGAACAGCGATGGCTTCACCGTCATCGACGACCAGGTTCCGCCCCAGTTAGCCCACAAGGGCTATCAGGTCCTCAACCAGGCAGGCAGGGTGATCGAGGTTGTTCCGCGTGCCCTCACCGATGCTGAACGCAGACAGTCAAACAACAGCGTGATCCAGGCGCAATTGCGCAAGGAAGAAGAGGCGAGGCAAGCCCGGTACGACGACATGCTGCTCGCCCGCTACAGCACGGTGGAAGACATCGATGCGGCGCGCAAGCGCCGGCTGAACGAGATAAGGGTGCGGATAAACCTCTTGAAGGGCAACGTCGCCAATCTCAAGCAGCGGCTGGAAGCCGAGCAGGCGCAGGCTGCCGAGCTGGAGCGCTCGGGTCAGGCGGTACCAAAGGAACTTCCCGGGACGGTCGAGTCCCTGCGTGCCGAAATCGGCGTGGCCGATAGCCAGATCGAGCGCTTCAAGAACGAACTGAAAACCACTGACATGCGCTTTACCATGGATGTAGAGCGCTTCCACATCTTGCGCCCCACGATACCGAGCCCCTGACGCCTGCCTAATGCTCCTGGCGGAACACCGTGGCGGATAACAGCCGCCAGTGCTCGGGCCAGTGCTCGGTAGGCGATCTACGGAAATCGGAGCGCACGAATTGACCAATCCGCCCCTCCGCAACTGCAAGCAGCAGATTGGCCGCCAATGCCGCCGGAATGGACGTGCGCAGCCCCTGACGGGGCTCTGCCTCGCGCAGCACCGTGCGTAGTTCCGTCTCCAGCCGGTCGTAGAGTTGCTGCACGCGCGTACGCAGCCGTTCGTTCTCGCCGGCCAGGGCGTCACCGGTAAGCAGCCGGGTGATTCCGGGGTTGCGCTCGCAGAATCCCAGCAACAGCCCCAGTATCTGTTCGCACTGCGCGAGGGCGTCCGTCTCTTCGCGGCGGATTCGTGCAACCCGCGAAAACAGCGTTTCCTCGATGAATTCGATAAGTCCTTCGAACATCCGCGCCTTGCTGGGGAAGTGCCGATAGAGCGCAGCCTCCGACACCCCGATGCGCGCGGCCAGAGCTGCCGTTGTGATGCGACCGCCCGGCGTTGCCTCGAGCATCAAGGCAAGGTGCTGCAGGATGTCATCGCGGCGCGAGGTCTTCTGATTCACGTGCAGCCTCCGGCGCTCGGTCAGTCGTGCGCGCGGCGACGGTTGCTGATCAGCGTGCCCACGCCCTCGTCGGTGAATACTTCGAGCAGGACTGCATGCGGAACGGTTCCATCGATGATGTGTGAACTGCTGACACCGCCAGCGACTGCGTCCAGCGCACAGCGGATCTTCGGCAACATGCCGCCCGTGATCACGCCATCCTCGATCAGCCGATTCACCCCGGCACTGTCCAGTCCCGTCAGCACCTGCCCGTCGCTGTCCATCAAACCGGGGACATTGGTGAGCAGGATCAGTTTTTCCGCCTGCAGCACCTCGGCTATCTTGCCTGCTACGAGGTCGGCGTTGATGTTGTAGGACAGTCCTTCGCGATCGACCCCGATGGGGGCGATCACGGGGATGAAGTCGCTTTTCAGGAACATGTCCAGAACGGCACGGTTGATCCGTCTTACCTGTCCGACATGCCCGATGTCGATGATCTCCGGCTCGCTCATCCCCGGGCTGTGACGGGTAACGGACATCCGGGTGGCCTCGATCAGGTTGCCGTCTTTGCCAGTCACGCCGATCGCATTGCCGCCGTGACGGTTGATATTGGCGACGATCTCCTTGTTGACGGTGGCTCCGAGCACCATCTCGACCACGTCCATGGTCTGCGTGTCAGTGACCCGCATGCCGTCGACAAAGCGCGATTCGATACCGAGCTTGGTAAGCAGTTGGCCAATCTGCGGCCCACCGCCGTGCACCACCACGGGGTTCATGCCCACCAGCTTCATCAGGACCACATCACGCGCAAAGCTCTCGCGCAGCTGGGGGTCGGCCATGGCATTGCCACCGTATTTCACCACGATGGTTTTGCCAGTGAAGCGCTGGATGTATGGCAGGGATTCGGTGAGGACCCGGGCAATATCGACAGCCGCAGCGCGATCGAGGGACATCGTTCCTTAACTCCGTCAGCAGTGTGTTGCGGCCCGGTGGCCGCCAGTTCAGAAGGGCAGTTGCAGCTCAGGTCCGAGACGCAGGATTTCGTCGCGGAATATCTGCTTTATCCGGGTCAAGGCGGCTTCGTTCTCGGCCTCGAACCGGCACGCGAGCGCCGGTGATGTGTTGGAAGCCCTGACGAGTCCCCAGCCATCGGGAAACTCGGCCCGTACGCCGTCGATACGCGTCAGACGGGCGCCCCGCGGCTCCATCTTCTCGCTGATGTGGGACATCAGCTCGAACTTGCGCTTCTCCGCCACCGGGATGATCAGCTCGGCGGTCGACACCGACCGTGGCAGCTCCGCGAGCATCGAATCCAGGCTGCGCCCTTCAGCACTCATGATTTCGAGCAGGCGCGCTGCGGCATACAGCCCGTCGTCAAAGCCGAACCAGCGGTCGCGGAAACAAATGTGACCGGTGAACTCACCGCCCAGCAGCGCTCCGGATTCCTTCATTTTCTGCTTGATCCAGGAGTGACCGCTGCGCCACATGATGGGCCGGCCCCCGTGGCTGGAAATGACGGTGGCGAGGTCGCGGCTGCATTTGACGTCGAAGACGATGTCTGCGCCCGGCTGGTGTGCGAGCAGGTCCTTGGCAAAGATCATCATCAGGCGGTCTGCGGTGATGATGCGCCCGCCCTTGGTGACGATGCCCAATCGGTCCCCGTCGCCGTCGAAGGCGATGCCCACATCGGCGCCGCTGGCGGCGACCTCGGCGGCGAGCTGCCGCAGATTGGCAGGTACCGAGGGGTCGGGGGCATGGTTGGGGAAACGGCCGTCCAGCTCGCAGAAAAGCGGCACCACCTCGCAGCCCAGCTCCTGGAACAGGTCCACGGCCACTACCGATGCGGCGCCGTTGGCGCAGTCGATGACAACCTTGAAGGGACTCCCGACCAGGATGTCGTTGCAGACGGCACGCGTGTAGTCGCTGTCGATCTGGGTGACCCGGTAGCTGCCCTGCCCCTCGACGAAGTCCTTCCCCGCGATGCGGGTGCGCAGCGCCGTGATGCGCTCGCCGCAGAGAGCCTCGCCCCCGATCATGATCTTGAATCCGTTGTGATCGCCGGGGTGGTGGCTACCCGTCACCATGACGCCGGACTGCGTCTGCAGGTGATGGCAGGCGAAGTACAGCATCGGTGTAGCCACGATTCCGGCGTCGATCACGTCGATGCCGCAGGCGAGCAGTCCGCGCACCAGTTGTTCGCGCAGTGCCGGGCTGCTTTCGCGGCCGTCGGCGCCCACCACGATTGAGCTGAAGCCCTGTTTGAGGGCCTCGGAGCCGATGGCGCGGCCAATCATGTCCACCAGCGGCTTGCTGAATTGCTCACTGTGTCCGCGTATGTCGTAGTCGCGAAAAATCTCCTCCGGAATGTGGAGGACGGGCTCCTGCTCGAACGCCATCGTGCCAGCCGCCCGCTCGGCCCCCGGTTCGCCGGCCAATTCGACCAGCTCGATGTCCAACGATTCTTCTACCGGGGCGCTGGCTGCGGCCGGCTGGTTGCGCGACTTGCGCATGTAGCCCAAGAGGTCCTTGTGCTGCCGCTCGAAGCCTCCGATCACAGGCTCCAGATCGGTGAAATGGAGTTTGGGTCGTGGCAATCGGTTGGCGCGGGGATTGAAGCCCATTTCCCGCAGACCCCGGGCATCCTGCCGCAGTTGGGCGCGCAGCTGCAGTGCGGCGACATACAACAGCGCCAGCAGGATGGCGGTCCCGAGGCAGATTGGCGCGAGCAGGGCCACGCCGCTGATGGACGAGGCATCCAGAAAGGCAGAAGACGGCTTGAAGCCCGCCCACAACGCCGGCAAACCGGTGCGCGCCGTGTAGGTTTCGGTATCCGGCTCGGTGGCATCCGGTCCGGCGGTGGCGATCTGCTGTCCGTCAGCGCCCCCGGCGGTAGACCACAACGAGTACTGACCCTCGGGATTCTCGGGTAGCAGGTATTTCCCCAGCAGCTCGTCCACACGCAGACGTAGCATCATCACGCCGCCACGATGCTGCGCATCCGGGGGGATTCTGAACGCCATCGCGAGCACCCAGCGCTGGTCGATCTGGAAGACCTCCGGGGCCGCGGATGCCCCGTTGAACGCCTCGCCGGCCATGTGCGTTTCGAGATTGTTGCTGAGCGATGCAGTGCTGAAATCGGGTGCAGCTATGCCCAGATTGCCAAGCGTCAGCAGTTTCACGCTGTCCACGGCGGGAAATTCGTCCGCTACCTGCTGTTGTGCTGCGCTGAGCGCCTCGGTGGTGCCGGCGGCGAGGGCTGCGCGCAGGGCCGGCTCGCTCGCCAGGCGCTCACCGTGGACCCGGGCGAGCCGTATATGCGTCGAAAGCGACGCGGCTGCCTGGGCGGCCACCGCTTCGGCTCGTTGCCGGGTCGCGCGCGACTCCTGTGCCCAGGCGAACACCAGCACTGTGTTTGCCAGCAGAGTGGCCGCTACCACGATGGCAACGGCGAGCGCAAAAAACGTCCCCTTCGGGCCGTGGAGTTGCGTGGCGAGCTTCATGTCGGAGCAGTTCCCTCTGGATGCGCTTTTGACCGGCGAAGGCGCTCGCCTATCTCCTGCACCAGAACCCGCGCTATGGCGGTCTTGGTGCCGCGTGTCAGGCTGCTTTCGCCCTCCGCCGACAGCACGTGCACTTCGTTGTAATCACTG